>JAZGGT010000686.1:0-2460 GCA_036480555.1 Bacteroidales bacterium
ATTTCGCGGGCGAGTAAGGAGATGATAGCAGGTATTGTTTTGGAACTCCCCTGGCCTGGCAATATCTTCCTTAGCCGCTTAACTTTGCCCTCTACAGTCATAAAATGCCCTTCGTTTGCCAGGAAACCAGTAAGGGGAAGGAATACATCTGCATGTTCTGACAGGCCTGTTTTGAACATATTTAGCTGTATCAGGAACTTGAGCCTCATTAGTTTGGGATGGTGGGGGATATCTCCAGCGATCATCAAGGATGAGATCCCGTCTTTTCCAATATTATCCAGCATCTCATTGCAGGTCAATCCCCTGTTGCCAGGATGCACACCCACCAGTGCCCCGGCATATAAATTACCTTCAAAGCCCAGGATCAAAACATGGCAACTGGCTTTTTTACTCTTCAGGCGGGATAGGTTTTCAACTGCCCGGAGTACATCCCTGCCATTTTCATTTCGCATCACATCATCCACTATAATTACCACCAGGTTCCGTTATTTTTCCAGGGTCTTACTGAAAGCTTCCAGGTCCGCAGGGGTCACACCAACCTGCTTTGCCATTTCCGCGATTTTTACCGATCCTGCTGATTTATTCTCCCCAGTAAGCATGGACTGAAGCAAATACAGGAAATTGAAGGCCCCGCCGCGGGCATAATTGACCTCCCTGGTCGCAAATAGAGAGGTCCGGGTAGGATAGGGGTTTGCATACAGGATATTCCTGCCAAGGTTAAATGCCTTCCTGATCATGTTTTCAATGAGGGGATGGGATACCGAGGCATCAGATCCCAGGAGAAGTATAGTGTCGGCCCTGGTAAGATCTGTGGTTTTTCCCTGTAAGGAAGACAGGAAGGGCTGCATTACTTTTACCAGTCCCTTGTCCGGGTAGGAGGCATAAAGGTCTATGTTATTGGTATGCATCACCGCACGGGAAAACTTCTGGAGTACATAGTTCTCTTCCAGTGTATCCTGTGCAGAACCTATCATCCCGAACCGGTTTTCGCTGTTTTCTGCAAGCCCGCGGGCTGTGAATTGAACCGCTTCCTTCCAGTCTACCTCCACCCATTTCCCATTTCTTTTTATCAGGGGTGTTGTGATCCTGGAGGGATGATGGGTGATATCCCCGGGAAGGAATTTGCCACGCAGGCAGAGTTGCCTGGGATTGGTCCGCCCTCCTGGTCTGGCTCCTACATTGACAATCCTGTTCCCCCTGGTATTGACATTCATGGTACATCCTACGCTGCATAGGACACAGGTCGTTTCCCTTGACTGGCTGGGCAAACCAGCCCATTTCCCCATTTTCTCGGATATAGAACCTGTGGGACAGACATCTACGCAGGCCCCGCAGAATTCGCATCCGGCTTCGAGCTGGGATTCGTTGAAGGCAGTGCCTACGATGCTTGTATTCCCCCGCTGCACAAAGGCCAGGACATCGCTGTTCCGCTCTTCGTTGCAAATCCTGATACAGCGCCCGCAGAGTACACAGAGGTTATAATCCAGGTCGTAAAAGGGGTTTTTTTTCTCTGGCGGGATCCCCCTGTAGGAGATAGGAAACTTTATGTCTTGTAGATCAAGATAATCAATCAGATCCTGCAATTCACAATCTCCATTGCTGGTACAGAAATTGCACCCGGTAATGGTACTTGCTTTTCTTGTCGTATACATGAAATCCGTGCATTCTTTTTTGTCTTTGCAAACCAGGCAGGTATATGGGTGTTCTGAAAGTGTCAGTTCAAGGATCTCACTCCTTAGCTTTTGTAATTCCGGCGTTTTTGTCCGGATTTCCATACCGGATTCAAGCGGGGTGGTACAGGCAGTAGGAAATCCTTTCCAACCTTTGATATCAACCATGCAAAGGCGGCAGCCCCCGTAAGATTTCAGATTCTCAAGGTGACAGAGCGTAGGGATGTAAATACCTGCCATTCCTGCTGCATCAAGCACGGTATGGCCGCGGGGAACCTGGATAGGTTCTCCGTCAATAATGGCGGTTATTTTATGCTGCTTGCTCATTCAATAATTATGGCATCTCCGGCAATTGCATCGAAACGGCAGATCTCGTAACAGGCCCGGCATTTAATACATTTTGACAGGTCCAGGAAGTGCGGTTCGCTCCTGGGACCGGTTATGGCATCTGTTGGACAGACATCCACACATCGCTGGCACCCGGTACATTTGTCCTTGATCACCCTGTATTCAACAAGTTCCCTGCATACGGCTGCAGCACAGCGATGCTTATTTATATGTTGCTCATATTCATTCCTGAAGTACTTCAGGGTGGTCAAAACCGGATTCGGGGCAGTTTGTCCCAGTCCACATAATGAACCTTCCTTGACGGTCCTGCAAAGACCTTCAAGTATTTGTATGTCAGTCATCTCAGCATTGCCACCTGTGATCTTCTCGAGGATTTCGACCATGCGTTTGGTCCCTATACGGCAGGGTGTACACTTTCCGCAGCTTTCAGCACTGGTAAAGC
>JAZGGT010000687.1:0-3041 GCA_036480555.1 Bacteroidales bacterium
AGCGTATTAACTGAGCAAGAAATAAACAGTCTCATGCATATGCGTGAGGAAGAAATGCTGGCATATGATGTTTACACTTTTCTGTCAGGAATATACGATGTCCCTATCTTCCGGAACATTGCCAGGAATGAAATGGTTCATACTACCAGGGTGAAAGAACTGATTGACAAATATGGACTGGAAGATCCGGCGGCGGACCATAACCCTGGGGAATTTAATGATGCAGGTCTTCAGGAATTTAATGATGAACTAATTGAAAAAGGAAAGGTGTCATATAAGGATGCCATTGTAGTGGGACTCACCATCGAGGATCTTGATATTAACGATCTGGAAATGGCCCTGGAGCACGAAGTGGACAATGAGGACATTGTAGAAGTATATAATTTTTTGCTCATGGGATCAAAGAACCACATGAAAGCGTTTTACTTCCAAGCAAAAAGCAACAACATTGAATATATCCCACAATTCATCAGCCAGGAGCATTTCCTGGAGATTGTGGAAGCAGAATAGCTCCTGGTAAATTTCAATTATGTCTGGGACTGACCTGGTATTTGAAACACTTATTATCCGCAACATGGTATCCAACTGTTGTGTGATCCTGCTGCGGGAAAGACTGGAGGCTGCAGGGATCATTGTGAACCAGGTTCAGCTCGGACAGGTCAAGGTTTCCTACCAGCCCGGGCTACATGATCATGGAACCGTCTCTGCGGTTATTAAAGAGATCGGACTGGAGGTGATCGATAGCAGGGAAATGATCATGGTGGAACAGATCAAACAGGCTGTAATCGAGCTGATACACCACATGAATAATGTGGATTCCGTGGTGCGGAAATCCGACTACCTGGTGGAAAAACTGGGATATTCGTACCAGCATCTGTCGAAAACCTTTTCTGCATATGAAACCATTACCCTGGAGCGTTATATAATCCTGCAGAAAATCGAAAGGATTAAGCAACTCATTGATAACGATGAATTTACCCTTAGCGAGATTGCCTTTATGATGGATTATTCGAGTGTCCAATACCTTTCCAACCAGTTCCACAAGACCACCGGGATGACGGTAAGCGAATATAAGGTGAGTGACCATTCCTCCAAAAAACCGATCGATAAACTTTATTGAGAACAAAACAGATTTACTATAAATTGTAACATTTTCCCCGAATTGTATAACAACAGATCTTACAGATTACGCAATTTTGAACTCAGAAATTGAACAATTGGTTCCAGGTGAAACGTATATGCATTAAAATATATATAAAATGAAGATTAAGAAGAACATAGCAGTCAGCGAGACCGGATTTGTATTTGACCCGACCGGAGGCGAGTCTTATTCCATTAATGGCGTGGGACAGGAAATCATTGCCCTGCTCAAGGAGGATAAGTCCCCCGAAGAAATCTCCTCCATCATGACACAGGAGTATGAGATCGATGCGGCCAGCTTTGAAAAGTATTTTTATGATTTTATGGGAATGCTGCGGCAGTTCCAGTTAATTGAAGAAGATGAGTAAGAAAAAGATCAGTGTTGCCTTAACCGGACTGAACAATACCGATAATCCCGGTCCAGGTGTACCGGTCATACGGGGGATCCGGGAATCAGCCGAATTTGATGCACGCATCATCGGCCTGGCCTATGAAAACCTGGAACCGGCTATCTATATGCATGATGTGGTGGACAAAACCTACCAGGTTCCCTATCCCTCGGAAGGGACGGATGTGTTGATTCAGCATATCCTTAAGATCCATGAAAAGGATCCTTTCGATGTGTTGATCCCCAATTTCGATGCCGAACTGTATGCTTTTATGCGGGCCGAAGAAACCCTGAAAAAAGCCGGGATCCATACCTTCCTTCCCACCCTGGAGCAGTTCGAGGAAAGGCATAAGTCCAATCTGCCTGATTTTGGAGAAAAATATGATGTGAAAGTCCCATTCAGCAAATCCATTTTCAAGCAGGAAGAGATAGAGGAGCTGAAGAAGGATTTCGAATATCCGCTGATGGTCAAGGGGAAATTTTATGACGCTTACCTGGCATATAATACTGAACAGGTAAGAATGCATTATAACAAGATTTCGGCCAAATGGGGACTACCCATAATCATACAGGAATTCATCAAGGGAACAGAAGTGAACGTGGTGGCCCTGGGTGATGGAAAAGGGAATACCGTGGGTGCCGTTCCCATGCGTAAACAATACATTACCGATAAGGGAAAAGCCTGGGCAGGCATCACCCTGGATGATAAAAAGCTGCTCGATCTGACCGACCATATAATTTCCTCCATGAAGTGGAGAGGTGGAATGGAACTGGAGATCGTAAAATCATTTGATAATGAATTATATATAATTGAGATCAATCCACGCATCCCGGCATGGGTGTACCTGGCGGTGGGAGCCGGACAAAACCTGCCGGAGGCGCTGGTGAAGCTGGCCCTGGGAATGGACGTGGAACCCTATACCGAGTATAAGGTTGGTAAAATGTTCATCCGTTACTCAAGCGATCTCATTACAGACCTGAAAGAATTTGAAAAACTGTCAACACTTGGAGAACTATAAAACACATTATCATGGACAAAAAAGTATTTGAAAGACCTTATATAAAAAAGCTGCAGGCCGGAATGCCCAGCAAGTTCGGCATGAAGCCCAGGATGGAGCCCATTACCCACATTGACGACAACGGGGTGGCCGACCTGATCGGGGAGTTCGGGTCCCCATTATTTGTGATCTCGGAAAAGACCATCCGCGAGACCTATAAGAAGGCAAAGCATGCCTTTACCACACGCTACCCCAAGGTGCAATTCGCCTGGTCATACAAAACCAATTACCTGGATGCCGTATGCCGGGTCTTTCACAGCGAAGGCTCCTGGGCGGAAGTAGTATCAGGATTTGAATATGACAAGGCCCTGCTGAATGGCGTCAAGGGAAGCCAGATCATTTTCAATGGTCCCGATAAAAACGATGAAGACCTGAAAAAGGCTGTCGAAAATGATTCCCTTATCCACATTGACCATTTTGATGAGATGTATTCCATCCTGGCCCTGTCAGAAACC
>JAZGGT010000688.1:0-3012 GCA_036480555.1 Bacteroidales bacterium
CATCCCCATGATCTGGCTTTTGGCAAAATGGTTGAACAGGGTGATCAGCATATAGCGGAAAAGTTGCGGATCCGACCGGGATCCTTCGATCAGCATATCTACGTCCGCTATGAGTGAATCAGGGGACTGGAAAGCGACTTTTTCGATGTAGGTCATGATTTTTTGTTCATAAAAAGGGGTGCGCAGAAGTCGCACATCGGAAAAATCGAAATTATCGAAATAATGCGCCTTATAGTATTTGTACCGGAATCCAGGATCAATGGGTTTGCCGTTGGCACCCAGCGGTGGATCTGGCACCTTGACTTCCTGAAGGGCCTTGAGGAATACACCGAAAAAATTATCGTGGTTGGCTGAAATCAATTCCTCGATATGATGCCTGACGGAAGCATTCAACTGATCGAGTTCCTCCCTGTAGGATGCTGAATCGGCAGCATTGGTGGCGGAGGATAATTTTGTCTGAAGGGCCTGTGCTTTCTCCCTGCTTTCCTTCAGGTACATCTGGTAGGCATAGAATGCTTCATTGTCCACCGAGCCCTTGATCTTCATATTGGCGTTATAATCACTGGAATCAGTTTCGAATTCGAAAAACTGATCCTTACCGATCAGAAGCTCGAAAAATGTTTGATCGGGCAAAAATACAAGGTACATTCCTTCAGGCAGTGAATTATCACCAGTAAAAGTACCACTGCCTTTGCCGTCAGTAATGACTGTATCCTGTGGGACAAAACTGGCATTGAACCGGTGTCCGAGCACCAGAGTGTCGCCATGGAAAGAAGGCATGGAGAAATTAATTTCATAGCCTTCAGCCAAACCTGATAAGCAGGTTGCGACGAGAAAAAGTAAAAGAAATAAAGGACGAAATCTCATATAAGCTTATGGTTTAACTCACCTCCTGCAAAGATGAAGCCAGATATCGGGCGTAAAAATAGGAAAAAAAGCGGGATTGGATTCTGCTATGGGAAGTGAATGATATTTGATGATTGGGAGAGTACTTTAATTATGCTACTTTTAGGTATTGATACCGGGATATGTTGAGATTTGAAGAGGCACAGCAGATTGTTAACAATGAACTGGAAGATTATGCCATTGACCGTTTCCCGGAAGAACTCTATGAGCCGGTCAGATATATCCTGTCGATGGGAGGTAAGCGTTTACGGCCTGCCCTGGTGTTAATGGCATGCAGTGTTTTCAATGATGCAGTCCACAAGGCCATAAAACCTGCCCTGGCTATCGAATTATTCCATAATTTCACCCTCCTGCATGATGATATCATGGATAATTCAAATATCCGTCGGGGACAACCAACGGTTCATGAAAGGTGGGACCCCAATACCGCCATTCTCTCGGGTGATGTCATGTCCATACTTTCCTATAAGATCATTTCCGAGTCAGATGATCAATATCTGAAAGATCTGCTTCAGTTGTTTAATTTAACAGCACTGCAGGTTTGCGAGGGACAGCAATATGATATGAATTTTGAGTCCCGGATGGATGTCACCGTTGGAGAATACCTGAAAATGATAGAATTAAAGACGGCTGTCCTGATTGCCGCCAGCCTGAAAGCAGGGGCTATTTCAGGCGGGGCTGATATGCTGGATGCGGAGTTGTTGTATGAATTCGGAATAAACCTGGGTATGGCATTTCAGATCAGGGATGATCACCTGGATGTTTACGGGGATCCCGAAAAATTCGGGAAAAAGATCGGGAATGATATTGTTACCAATAAAAAGACATTCCTGCTGATCAAGGCACTGGAACTGTCAGACCCTGAGATAAAGTACAGGTTGAAAGATCTGCTTGAAAAAGAAGACCTCAACCCTGAATTTAAAGTCCGGGAAGTAACAAATATTTATCAGCAACTTGGCATTGATTCCATATCAGCTGATCTTGCCCTGGCCTATTTTAACAAATCCATTCAATACCTTGACAGGGTACATGCTGAGGCAGCGCGCAAGGAAACCCTGGCCATTTTCGCAGAGGAACTTATAAACAGGGAAGCTTAACTTCTTTCCTGCAGGTATCGCTGGTAATAATTATTAAACTGCTCGTTGATCTCATCTGCAGCTTCCTCTTCACCATATTGCCTTGCCATATTCTGATATTCCTGCAAAAGCTGCAGTGAAAGGCGGATCTCATAATCAAGGGTCTGCCTGTATTCCAGCTTAAGGTCATAATAGTAGGCCAGGTCTTCTTTCAGCAGATCGACATGTTTGCGCAGGATTTCAAATCCTTTTTCCTGCTGGTCACAATTATAATAGCCCCTTGCCAGCGGTGGCACGAAGGCATCATACGGAACCTTGGGATGGGGCATGAGCTCCATGCAGCGGTCAAGTGCTACAACGGCTGAGTCAATTTTGTTCTCGGCGATGAGTTCAGTTGCCAGGCGGCTAAACTTATTCCGGAGTTTAATTACAGAGATGGTGCGAATATTATAGTAATCCAGGTGCACATCCGGTTGTTCCATCCGGCCATATTTGAATGTATTCATCATATTGTCCCACAATATGTCGGTATCTATGCGCCCGTAGGACAGGAAATTCCTTCCCGGAGTGGATATAGGTACCAGACGGTAGGCCAGTCCGTCCATCTGGAAATATGGTTCAAGGTTCATGGCGCCATCACTGCCTGCAGCCACAAAATATATGGGGCGGTCCCAGTCCGATGTTGCCATGATATCCAGCTGCATCATTTCATTTTTTAAAATCGAGTTTTTACTGATTGTCCAAGTGATCTCGGGCAGGATCAGTGCTGAATCCTTCTCGCGGACAACACCGTTACGCAGGACCTTTTCCTTGTCTACAGGGATTTTAAATTTTTTGCTGGGTATAAAATCCAGCGACATGCCCGGCTGTGGATTGAATTTGGTCCTGGGATCCTCATTGGCCACGAAATCGATGATCTGTTTCAGGTCCACATGTCCTTCCACGCGTTCAAACATGTAGATAATGTTATTGGTCCCGTCTTCCCATTTATCCGGAGGCAGGGACATGGGCACGGGATCAGATTCATAGG
>JAZGGT010000689.1:0-2184 GCA_036480555.1 Bacteroidales bacterium
ATGTAACCTCGAAAGCAAAGGTCGGTGACCGGGGTTATGGTATGGGATTAACTGTGGGGGATTATGATAATGATGGTTTTCCGGATATCTATATCAGCAATCACGGTCCCAATGTCCTCTACCGGAATAACGGTAACGGAACCTTTGCCAATGTAACCAATAGCGCCAATGTGGGTGGAAATGAGTGCAGCGTGGGAGCTGTTTGGCTGGATTATGACAACGATGGTTTCCTGGACCTGTATGTTGGAAACTATATCGAGTTTGACCCGCAGTATAATTATTATTATGCTCCGGATGGATTTCCCGGACCTATGGCCTATGAGGGACAGTCCGATGTGCTTTACCACAACCTTGGAGACGGCACCTTTGAGGATGTTACCCTGGCAATGGGTGTCTTCAATAGAGACGGCAGGGCCATGGGAGTCGGAGCTGCTGATTACGATAACGATGGTTTTGTCGATATTTTCGTTTCCAATGACCACATGGTAAACTACCTCTACCATAATGAAGGAGGTGAAAAATTTGAGGATAGGGGTATCATGTCAGGGGTTGCATTTAACCAGGTAGGGGAGGCAACCATCAGCATGTCTGTCGATTTTGCGGATTACAATAACGACGGCCTCATAGACCTTTTTGTGTCGGATGACGTTTATTGTTCCCTGTATAAGAATGAAGGGAATGGAGTATTCACTGAAATGTCCTACAATGCAGGAATCGCTGTGGCATGCGGACAATTTGTGGGATGGGCATCATCATTCCTGGATTATGACAATGACGGGGATCTCGATCTGTTCAAGGTAAATGGAGAGTTGAAACACTTATACGGGCAGGAAGACCAGTTATTTGAAAACACCGGGAACGGAAAGTTTGTTGACGTTTCAACAGAAATGGGTGCTTATTTCCAGGAAGAACTGGTGGGCCGGGGGGCCTGCTTTGGGGATTATGATAACGATGGAGATATTGATGCCTATATTGTAAATCTGAATGATCACGGGGCATTGCTCCGAATCAATAAAGGAAACCGGAACAACTGGATATCGCTGCATCTGATCGGTGAGACCAGCAACAGGGATGGTGTTGGAGCCAGAGTTACAGTTAGTGCCGGGGGACTAAAACAGTTTGCACAGAAGAAAAGTTCAAGCGGTTACCTGTCTCAAAACGATCCGAGACTGCATTTTGGCCTGGGCGAAAGTGATATGGTTGATAGCATCGAGGTAAAATGGCCTTCAGGCAGAATTCAGTTACTTGAAAATATTAAAGCAGGGCAGCTCATTACCCTTAAAGAATCAGAATCGGCAACACCATGAGTCTCAGAAAAGTAAAAATATTGGCTGCTTATTTGATTGGTACCGGACTGATCAGCACCTGTCTGATTTCATGCGGCAACCTGACCTCCGAAGGCATGGTCATCTTCACCCGCGTCCCGGCTGAGCAATTCAATTTCCATGAGGAAGCATTCATCCATCAATACCCGGGAGCACAGATAGTAGCGGTGGACATGGATGATCCGGCAGGATCTGAAACAATCCTGTCTGCTGATTTTTATTCAGCCTGTTCCCCCGGGATTTCCTACGATGCAAAACACATGCTTTTCCTGGCACAACAAAAAGAACATGATACCTGGCAGGTCTGGGAAATGGATCTGGCAGATGGGACCAGCAAGCAAATTACAGATTTTAATGAATCATGTTCGGGTCCGGCTTATCTTCCAGGGGACCGCCTAGTATTCAGCCGGCAGATGCCCGATGAAGGTTTCGGATCAGCCTCTGCCCTTTTTACCATGAACCTTGACGGTACAGATCTGAACCGGATCACTTTTCAGCCTCATTATGATTATCCTGCCACCATACTCAGGGATGGCCGGGTCTTAATACTCAGCAGGCAGTTGTATCCCGAAGCCGGGGATCTGATGTATCTGGCCATGAGACCCAATGGCACCAAAGCTGAACTCTTCTATCAAGGGACTGAAAACAGTATTCTGAGCGGCCAGGCATACGAGACCCCGGAAGGTTATGTATACTTCATCCAGCGGGAGAACGGGAAAGACCATAAAGCTGATCTGGTTTCTGTACACCAGAACCGGCCCCTGAATTCGAAAGTAAATCACACTTCGGAAATACCCGGAAGTTTTTATTCGGGTTTTCCTTTGCCATCGGGGGATTTGCTGGTTTCATACCGACCATC
>JAZGGT010000690.1:0-6111 GCA_036480555.1 Bacteroidales bacterium
CCCTTGTATCCTGTTCTACAGGCTGATCCGGGAACACCAGGTCAATTTTTTTCTTATTGATCACATTGATGCACTTATTGATCACTATCCTTTTCAGCCCGGCTCCAAATGATGATTCATCTCTGAATGAGGTAAGTTTCAGAACTGCATCTGTAAATGATTCCTGTAATAAATCTTCTGCTTCTTCTATACTGTTTAACATGCGGACACAAATATTGAACATGGCTTTGGAATACAGCTTATACAATTGAAACTGAGCCTTGGGATTCCCCGTCTTACTTAGTTCGATGATTTCCCTGTGTATGTCCTGGTAAGCCGCCGCCAATTTTACTTATGTGTTTCTGTTTTAAAAGGACAGAGAAAAGAGAATGCAGTTGCACGAGGGTGCAAAGATATGATAAAATGGGGCTATTTCTTCCTGGAAATGAGGATCCTGGTGATCGTGTAGAGGACGATTAACAGAGAGAAGAAATAGGCGATCCTGGCGATATAATCACCATGACGGGTATAGAATGTGAGTTTGTCATTTACATTCAATTCACCCCTGAGGGCATCAGGTTCCCAGTAGTTGGTGCGCTGGAGGACCTGGCCTTTTTGATCGATCAGGGAAGAAATGCCTGTGTTGGCAGAACGGGCAACACTTCGGCGGGTTTCAATGGCCCTGATCCGGGAATAACTCTGATGCTGTCTGTGGCCAGGGGTATCTCCCCACCATCCATCATTGGTAATGACAAATATAAATCCTGCACCTTCTTTGAGGTAATCTGTGACAAACTCTCCAAAGATTGATTCATAGCAGATCACCGGGGCAATACCGGTTGAGTCATCACGTGAATACAGGTTCTCCCTGAACTCCTGATAACCATTGCTGCGGAAAGTCCCACCCAGCTTCACTGTCAATTTCCGCAGGAAACCGAGGGACTTGGGATAGGGCATGGTTTCCACGCCGACCACAAGCTTGGATTTTATATATACCTGCTCAAGCAGAGAAGTGTCTATCTGGGCAGCTGCATTGTACATGTCATACCAGTCGTCTGTTCCTGGGAATTGGCGGGCAGTTTTGCTCCTTTCCTGCCCTGCAGGATACAGTTTATAGTATGTGAGTCCCACAATAAAATGTGATGCCGGGTATTTTACCCGGATAAAATCGTAAATCGATAGCATACTCTGGTTTTTATACAGGTTCTCTTCCCAGATGTTGTTATTGATAAATGTTTCCGGGGCCACGAAGTAATCTGTTTCCGGGGTGCCCAGCGAGTCTGCCTGGCGCAACAGGATTTCCATCTGCCTTTTCATCTCCATACCACCGAATTTGGCTCCGTATGGATCTATGTTTGGTTGCAATACCACGATCTCCTTCGGATCATGTTTTTCCTTGTATGTGCTGAACCGGATCAGGGAAAAAATAAGGGGGATCAGGATAACGCTGATCAGTATGGAGGTCTGGATGATCTTATTTTTAAGTGTCCGGTGATGAATAAAATGCTTTATAAGATTAAAGGCCAGTATATTAACGAGCAATACCCAGAAAGTACCACCGAAGGTACCTGTATATTCATACCACTGAATGAAAAGGATATCATTGGCGAAACCGTTACCCAGGTTAAGCCAGGGCCAGTTGATCTCCCCGTTCATATAGAAATGTTCATACACAAGCCAGAATGCGATGATAGCAAAATGGCCGGTCCCGCTACTGGTATTTCTCCGGGTGATATGGGCCAACCAGAAGATAAGGGACATCTGCGTGGAATTAATAATCACCGCAAGGAACATTCCCGCTATGGTTGCATTCCAGAGCCACCATGTAGCGCAGATATTCCATACAAAGAAAGTAATAAATGCATACAGGAATGCCTTATGAGGCCTGTGTTCTGATTTGTTCTCATACAGGAAATCTTCGACAAACAACAGGGGGATAAAGGCAAGTAATAGGATAAGTCCTGTTCCGAATCCATACCAGGCCGGTGTCAGCAGCAGACCACTGAGGATTGAAAGGGACAGGAGGCGTGATTTTGTCATTTGGTCGGTAAAGATATTATTTATTTACAAGGTAAACACCCATCAGGATAAGGGCGATCCACAAAAGCTGAACGAGCCTGATGCTTTCCCCGTCAATCATCCCCCACATGATGGCAAACAAGGGTATAATGTAAGTAACTGAGGCTGCAAACAGGGGTGTTGTATATTTGATCAGGTGATTAAAGATCAGCACGGCAATAACGGAACTGAACAGGGCCAGCAGGGCAATATAAATAAGGTTCAGCATGTAGTCAGGTGTTTGTGAGGCCGGAGACAGATCTGTAAGAAGCAGGTAAACACCTGCAATAGGGCCTGTAAACAGAAAAGCCAGGCTGGTGATTTGGAGGCTTGACAATTGAGCCAGTTTAAACTTAACCTCATTTATGTTGATCCCGTAACAAATGGTTGCAGCAACGATAAACAGGGCAAATACATTGATGCCTTTCAGAATATTCAGATCCCCGTTCCACATCAATCCAATGGCCCCTGTCAATCCCATGAAAAGTCCAACTACATTCATCCACCTGGCACTGCTCCTGTAGAATAATAGTCCAACAACAAGCGTAAACAGCGGAGTCAGAGAATTCAGCATGCCGGCAAGTGAACTGTCCATCCTTGTTTGTGCTTTGGTGAATAACATGGCGGGAATGGCAAAGCCAATGATCCCCACGATAATAAGGGACTGAATATTATCCCTCCGGATCACCTTGATGTTTTTAATGGTAACGGGAAGCATGAAAACAAAGCTGAAAAAGATCCTGAATGCTGCAACCTGGGTATGGCTGTATGATTCCAGCCCCTTTTTCATCAGGATGAAAGATGTCCCCCAAATCAATGCAAGGAATAAAATGATGGCCAATTGCCAGGCTTTGTTATCAAGCTGGATCTTTTGTTGTTTCATCCGGTATAAAATGAAGATGCAAATATAAAAAAGGTAAAAATCTTATCACGCAGAAAGGCGCAATATTATTGGATTATTCCTTATTTTGCATTGAATACGCTTAAGTACATTCCAGAAAATCATGATCCCTGAGATTTTTATAAAAGGCTTCCTGATCGGATTGCTGGTCTCTGCTCCACTGGGACCGATCGGGGTTCTGTGTATCCAGCGGACATTGAACAGGGGATATATGTCGGGGTTTGTATCCGGACTCGGAGCAGCTGCGGCGGATATTATTTTTGCAGTCATTGCCGGATTCGGGCTGACCATCATCATCAATTTTATCGAAGAAAGACAAATTTATTTTCAGATACTTGGAGGATTGTTCGTATTGTATATCGGGCTGCGGATATTCTATACAAATCCGGTAAAGCAACTGAGACTTCAGCGCCTGAACAAAACCCCCCTATCACAGGATTTTGCCTCAGTTTTCCTGCTGACCCTGTCTAATCCTATGGCGATCTTTCTTTTCATTGCCATCATGGCGGCCATAAAAGTGGCCAATGATACCCTGTCAATTTTTGAAATACTGACCCTGACTGCAGGGATCGCAGGCGGGACCATCCTCTGGTGGTTCATCCTTGCGTCCATAGCCAACCGTTTTCGCAAGAGGATCAGGTTGAGAAGCATATGGTGGCTGAATAAAATAACCGGTTCGGTGGTAGTACTTTTCGGTATTGTTGTCCTGGCAAGCGTATGGATTTTTAAGTGAAATTTTTTAGCGGGACTATTCATTTTTGGCTTATATTTAACGCAGATATAACATTGTCTTAACAAAGGCATGAAGTTAATTGATACAGATGAACTCCTGCGGGCTGCTAGGGTGAAAGGGATAGCGGGTGAGAGTGCAGCCAAATTCCTGATGTTACTGCTCCGGTTCCGGAGAATTAACAAGATTTATGCTGAGAACAGCATGAAGTCGGGAATGGACTTTATCGATTCCATGAATGAGGAATTGGGGATCCGTTATGAGATCAGTAATGATGAACTTGACAAAATCCCCCTGGAAGGTGCATTCATAACAGTATCCAACCATCCCTTTGGCGGGATTGACGGACTTCTCCTGATCAAGATGATCGCCTCGATACGACCCGATTACAAGGTTTTGCCCAACTTTCTTCTACAGCGGATGGAACCTGTCAGCAAGAACATCTTTGCATTTAATCCGTTTACCCGACAGGCAGGATCATCAGCCGGGGAGGGTCAGATAGAGGATGTATTTACTCACCTGGAAGAGGGGAAATCCATTGGTATTTTTCCAGCCGGGGAGGTCTCCTGTTTTAACCAGGATATACATGCCGTAACCGATCCCCAGTGGCAATACACGGTGTTAAAAATGATCAAGAAGGCAAATGTGCCAGTTGTGCCTATCTATTTCCAGGGAAAGAACAGCAGGTTTTTTCAACTTCTGGGAAGGATACATCCCAAGCTGCAAACCCTTAAATTGCCCTCGGAGTTCTTCAAGCAGAGGAAAAGGGTCATCAATATCAGAATTGGTTCACCCATCTCATCCAAGGATCAGTATGAATTTGGTGATATCGCCAGGTACGGACGGTACCTGAGGACCAAAACTTATGCCCTTGGAACCTCACTGGAGGTTAATAAATTCTTTTCGGTCAGCCGTGGAAGGCTCAAGCGGGAAGAACCCATTGCTGATCCGGTTCCGGTACAGAAGATCGAATCAGAGATTAGCAGGGTTATTGGCCGCTTTTTGTTATTTAAAGTACAGAACTACAATGTGATCTGTGTCCCTTCAGTCGAGATCCCGAATATCATGAACGAGATCGGCAGGCTTCGTGAAATCACCTTCCGTGAAGTTGGCGAAGGGACCAACAGGTCGATGGATATCGACGAATATGATCTGTATTACCACCAGCTGTTTATCTGGGATGATGAGCAGCGGAAGATCGTAGGTGCCTACCGGGTAGGCAAGGGAAAAGAGATCATGGATATCTACGGGATCAGGGGCTTTTATATCCAGAGCCTTTTCAGGACGCACCGGCGAATGTATCCCATACTTTCCCAGGCCCTGGAACTTGGCCGGTCCTTTATTATCTCGGAATACCAGCGACGACCCATACCGCTGTTCCTGCTCTGGAAGGGGATACTTTACTTTCTTATAAAAAACCCGGAGTACCGGTACCTGGTGGGACCGGTTAGCATCAGTAACCGATTTTCAAATTTTTCCAAAGAGCTGATAATTAAATTTATAACCGAGTATTATTACAATGATAAGATTGCCCGGTATATTCGTCCCCGTAAAAGATTCATCGTATCCCTTCATCACCTTGATACAGATATACTGATAGAAAGCGCCAGTGACCTGAACAAGTTTGACCGGATCATAAATGACATTGAGACGGCACAGAATAATATGCCGGTACTCCTTAAAAAGTACCTGAAACAGAACGGGAAGATCGTTGGTTTCAATATCGATCCCAAATTCAATAATGCACTGGACGGACTGATGATCCTGGATTTGTTTGATGTGCCTCCCAACACCATTGCAGCCTTATCAAAGGAGGTCAACGACAAGGGCCTCCTCGAACGTTTCGCTACGACGGGCATTGGACAGGCAGAAGTCCGATCCGGAGATGATGCGATGCTTGGCCCTGTATCTCCCTTAACCACTCTTTAGCAGTCGATTTTCAGACATTTTCCATTTTTTGTATATTTACAGAAAATAAGATCTTGAAATCTCATAAATTTATCCAAATAAAATGGCCATAGAGATATATACAAGAGAAGAACAGGCAGAAGGTCAGTTCAACGGAGGTGCGATCCTCGAGAAAAAACCCATTGGCTTTCCTCAGGACGGTGGCACCCTGCGTCCGTATTCAAACCTGTTTTATTGGGCCCATGCCTGGAGTGATGAAGGAAGCACCATTGGTGAACACCCCCACCAGGGGTTTGAGATCATGAGTTTTGTGCTGACAGGTAAGATTGAACATTACGACAGTAAGCTAAATGGCTGGAAAACCCTCCATGCTGGGGATGCACAGATCATTCGTTCCGGGAACGGTATTACGCATGCCGAACGCCTCCATGCCGGTTCCAGCATATTCCAGATCTGGGTGGACCCTGACCTCAGCCAGACCCTGTCGGTCCCTGCAAGCTATGATGACTATCCGGCCCATGGTTTCCCGGTGCTG
>JAZGGT010000691.1:0-3730 GCA_036480555.1 Bacteroidales bacterium
CTTAGCCGCTGGCATGGGAACCGGCAGCATTATGCCAAAACCTGCAGAACTGGCTGAAGCTTTACAATATAATTACCTCCTTTTCCTGGTACCTTTTGTATTCTATGCTTTCGGTTGGGCATTTCATATCATTCTCGAGTTGAAACACAAATTTAAATTTGTATTTCTGGGAACGTTGATTACCGTTACATTCATAGTTGATTTCCTGATTGCCTTGCTGATTCACAATAACCTGGAATATGCCAAAGAATTGATGGGGCTAGCTACCAAATCATGGGCGGCTAATCCTGCTTTCTGGATGATCCTTTTCCTGGGATTTATCGTTTATATACTCTGGAGTATTCTTCTTGATTCCCTGTTCCGTGAATGGGCAAAACGACGTATTATTTTAAACCTCAAGAAGATCGTCAAACATCTCCGGAATGATATCAAAGACCTTCAAAAAAAGCTGATACCGGAAGATCCGATCAGGTTCGATATTGCTAACCTCCGCGAAGACATTGGAACTGTGATTCTCGGCAATTTAAAATCCTACATCGACCAGTTTACCACCGGATGGATTTCCTACCTCTCTCCTCAAAACCTTAAAGAGGTTAAAGTCAAATGCCTGAATATTAAAAAGGATTTTGAAGAGAAACATGCTATTAAATCGGGCACGGTAAAGGTTGTCAAACGCCGAAGCATGTAATCATCTGCCAAGCAATTAATTATCTGCCAAACCAAAATCCCCGTAAAAAATGAAAAAGCTTATTCAATATGTTCCGGTTACCATGGTCATGCTGCTTCTTGCATCATGCATGCCGCCTCCGGAGGAAAAAGAAATCTCCACTCCTGTCAAACATAATTATATCATTCTACTCGACCTTTCTGATCGCCTGATTGTCCAGGACAACCAGCCTGAACGCGATAAGGAACTGATCAGGCATTTATATACACTTTTCGAAGAGCGGGTCAGGAAACATTTGTACCTGCGATCACGTGATGAGATCAAGGTCGTAATTGCTCACCAGCGTGGTGCCAATCTTAAAAGTGAAATATACGAAGACAGTCTATACATCGACATTGAGAATGTTCCTGCTGTGTTACGCAGGAAACAAGAAAAAGAGCGACGCTCAATTTTTTTCGATAATCTGGACAAACTCTATGATCAGGCAGTATTCAGCAACAATCCCAAAGATTTTTATGGTGCCGATATCTGGAGATATTTTTATGAAGATCTGAAAGTAGATTATGTAAATGATACCCTGACTCAAAATTTCCTTTTTTTATTTACTGACGGATACCCCATTGTGGGAAAAGACCTGTCAAAACTACAGACGGTCAAAGAAGATTATCCCGATTTAAAGATCTTACTCATTGAAGCTGCGCCACGCGATAAGGATATGGAATGGGACCGTGTTGTTGATCTCTGGGAAGAATGGTTTGACAGTATGAAAATCGATGATTTTGAGTTTGTCAAGCGCATGGCCCTTTCGAAAGAAAAAGATCTGCTGCGGGAGATCCTCGAAGACTAATAATCTCAATCGCGATTCAATAGAAGGAATACGGTTTCATGATAATGTGGGGCAGCGGAAACATGCCCGTATCACTATTTGAGAAATCTGGAATAGTAAATTCAGGGGCAAGATAGCATTGTTCACAATTTATTAACAGGTTTCTGTCATCCAGGTGACAATACTCTGGCCAGGATCATGGTACTTTTGTATTGTGAGACAAAAGATATGCATACTGATCCTGCTTTTCGTCTTCCATTTGAATAACTCTACAGCGCAGACCTGCTGTTCCGGCGGCGTTCCCCTAACGGGAAATCTGGGAATGCCTTCCGCTACGCGTGGAAGTTGGCAATTCAGCTTCTCCTATGATTACAACAGGATGACCACCCTGATGGAGGGCAACCGGGAGATCGTAAATGATTCAAGAAAACGGTTTACGCATTCTTTTCTGCTGGAAACTGCCTGGTCTATCACTGATAATGTATCACTCAGCGGACTTTTTACCTGGGTAAGCCAGACCCGGAACGTTGTTTTTTTGGGTAACCAGAATACTGATCAGCTCCACGGGATAGGGGATGCAATTATCCTGCTCACCTGGAAGTTGATCGGAGATCGATCAAGTAGGTGGGAATTGCTGGCAGGGATAGGGCCCAAGATCCCCCTCGGAAAGTCTGATATGAGAAGCAGTTCCGGATACAGGTATAATGCAGATCTCCAACCCGGCAGCGGCGCCTGGGATGGGGTTGGCTGGGGACTCCTAAGCCGTAGTGGTTTGTATCGCCCCACAAGTAACCTGTCGCTTAGATTTATTTACAGATATACAGGGACCAATAATAATTACCTCGGGCATTCGAGCTACCAGTTCGGCAATGAACTGCAGCTGATCGCCGGAATATCCGACCAGCTGGTACTCGGATCGCAGATACTGGATCCCTCTATCTTGCTGAGGTTCAGGATGGCAGGCGAGGATAGGACAGGAGGAGACATCCTGCCCAATACAGGAGGTAAGTGGCTCTATCTTATTCCGGGATTAATTTACCATCCCAGACCGCGATTTCATGTGAGACTGGCAGGAGAAATTCCTATCTACAATTATCTTGAAGGCATTCAGCTAACTTCAGATTTCAGGATCACTACTGGCATTTATTTTCGGATCGATGGGCGAAAAGAGAACATCATTTAATGCGTAACATAATGAAAGCAACGATCAAATACATCCTGGTTTTCATTGTTATCACGACTTCCTGTAAAGAGGATCCTCCAGGCAACAGGTATAATATTAACAACATAAATAATGGCTGGTCAATCCCTGTGGATGAAGTAGTATCTGGTGGGATCAGTAAGGATGGCATAGCCTCCCTGGTCCTTCCGGACAAGGTACGGGCAGATGATCCTGTCCACAATTATCTTGCCGCCGGGGATCTGGTTCTTGGTTATAAGAACGGTGATGAGATTTCTGCCTATCCGCATTCCATCCTTGACTACCATGAAATCATCAATGACCGTTCGGGTGACGTATCACTGGCCGTAACCTATTGTCCCCTTACCGGGACCGGGATCGCCTGGGAAAGGATTCTTGATGGGGAGGAAACCACTTTCGGGGTATCCGGATTGCTTTATAATGCCAACCTGATTCCCTATGACCGTAAAACAACTTCCTTCTGGTCACAGATCCAGAGCGAGTGTGTACACGGAGAATTGATCGGAACCAAAGCAGAAACATTTCATTTAGTTGAGATGCCCTGGAGAGAGTGGAAAGAAATGTACCCGGGATCAATGGTAGTATCGCCGTCTACAGGTTTCGACCTCAGCTATAAGAACTATCCCTATGGAAACTATAAAACAAATTCCTCATTTGTTGTCACCCCGGTCGGCAGGGATTACATGGACCGCAGGCTGGAATTCAACGAAAGGGTACTTGCCGTAATCGGGGTAAACAGGGCCAAGGTATACCGCTTCGAATCATTCGGTGATTCTCTCACTTTGATCCATGATGAATTCATCGAAACAAACATGATCATCGCCGGTATCAAGGATAAATACATGGTAGCCTATAACAGACTGATCGAACCAGGGGTGAATCTGAATTTCACTCCCCTTCTGGACCGGAACGAAGTTATTATGAAGGATCAGGAAGGAAATGAATGGGATTTATTCGGGGAAGCTGTTTCTGGACCCAGAAAAGGCCAGCAATTAAAATCAGTAAAATCCTTTATGGCCTATTGGTTTTCCATACC
>JAZGGT010000692.1:0-10260 GCA_036480555.1 Bacteroidales bacterium
TTCTTCCCACTTGGGTTGAAAATATGACACCAGGGATCCACAGGTAGGAGCTCCACTGGTGTTGAAATTATAATCAGTGGCTTCTTTTACCTGCAGGATTGTTTTATTGCCTGGTTTTTGTTCCAGATGGTAATCCAGGATTTCTGATGCCAGTGCATAATTCTCAATTACCTGCAGGTCTGTGAACCTTTCATTCTGGAACAGGGCAAATGAGGTTGTCATGAAGGTGGCCACCACGGCAACCGAGGATTTGTTTTTAAGTATGGAAATAGATTCCTGGAGATATGCATATGCCTCCTCCTGGATATCAGGATTCGTCCTGTATTCAGGGTGTCTGAGTATATCCACTGCTTTTCTGCCTAGGACGGACCCACGCTGTTTGTAATACTTGATCCGCTGATCATAAATAATGCGGAGGGAGTCCATCAATATTGCTTTCCGGTCCGGATCCTTTTCATCTGCAATAAATTTGTTGAACATTTTTGCCCCGTCTATGTAAATGTATTTGGTGGCTTTGGGACATTCTTCGAACACGATCCGCCAGAACCCAAGTCCCATATCATAATTGCCATGCTTTACATATTCCCGGTAAAGTGACAGGTTTTTAATACACCTGATACTGTCTTCACCATGTCCGTAACGAGATCCATCCTCAACACCTTTTTGAGCCATGCTTGTGAGGGTGATGAAACCCAAAAGAAAAGGATACAAAGCTATTTTCAAACCGATTTTCATAATCATTCAATTAATCAAATTTCCGCTTCATAAACCAGAAATCGTATAAAGTTACACTAAAACTTAAAAACATATAATTTTCTCGTATCAAATTATTTTCCAGTGTACCCCTCCGGCCCGCATTAAATGCAAGGTTGAAGTTACTTCTGGTGTTCCTAAGTGGTAACCCTACTCCAAAACTTATGCCATAATCCTTTAATTGCTCATCCTGCAATTGCAGGTATGAATTCTCAAAATATCCTCCCGCCCTGTATGCTATACGTTTATGGTATCCTCTCAGGGCCCTGCTGTCAGGGATATATTCAACTCCTCCATGAGTGTGGTTACTGTTGGTAAGTGGCTCATTGCTATTAAAAAAGGTAGTGTTGGTCCAGTCCTGCTGATAATAGTCAACCCCGATCAGGAACTTGTCATTGAACCGGTAACTTAAGCCCACACCAATATTGAAGGGGATGACTATGTTTCCCTTCGTCGAATACTCTTCCAGAATGAACAGGGGAGTGATCTGGGTAGAATCATTGATGTTGTTAGCTGATCCGGGAAAGACATTTCTTTTGACAACCCTGTTTTCTGCAGAAATCCGGCTCTTGTTATCGAAGATCACCCCCAGGGTAAGATTGGATTTTTCCCCGAGTCTCTGCGTGTACTGGAGTCCCAGTTCAATCAGAAAATCATTGACGATGGTCCGGCTTTCCACGTCTGTATGGGAGAAGAAATCTTCCCGGGGAAAATCAACTGAGCGGTTCAGGTCAATGGATCCGAAGAGGTATTTGAAATTGGCACCGATGCTGAGGCCATCAAAAATTTCCACGGCAGTACCGAGGAATAACTGGCTGAGGCCACCATTACCCGAGTAAACGTAATCTATGAAACCTATATCTTCATCGTAGTCCTCAACAATGATGGAGTACCCCACTTTCGAAAAGGGCCTGATCCCTACGCTGGCCGCCCACCACTTGGTAATCGGGAAAGACAGGGCCAGATGATCGAAATTAGCCCCATAATAGGATTCATTCATCTTGGAAGATTCGGTATAGGTATAATGTCCTGTAATGCCAAAATCGAAAAGGAAGGAGCTGGTAACCTGTGCAGAGTAAGAAGCTGGATTAAGGTAATTGATGTAGTTACTATCTCTTAAAGCCAGGCCAACACCACCCATAGCACGGTTCCGGTCAAAACCGGGTGGCGAGATCGTACCAATGCCAAACCGGGAATAAGGTGAATCAGTATTGGTTTGTGCCAGCACCGGGCTGATGAGCATTAAAATAAGTGCAATTACCCGTAGCCTTCTATCGTTCAACATTATACTCTAAGATTCTGTGCAATCCAAATAAGTTCAGATTCAGGTCCACAAAGATGGAATTTTTTAATTTCTTATCAAAGAATACTGCATCCCCGCCAGTCATAAGGACCTGTAAACGAGGATAACGTTTTTTTTGCTCATATATGTATCCATCCAGTTCAAAAATAATTCCATTCTGCACACCGGCACGGATGGCCCGCTCTGTGTCATCACCTAGCAGAGCATCCTGATCGGCCGGTTCCACCTGTGGAAGCCTGCCGGTGAATTCGTGAAGGGACCTGAACCTCATGAGTAGTCCGGGGGAGATATTCCCGCCCATGAATTCATTTTCCGAGCTGATAAAATCGATGGTAATGGCTGTGCCCATATCTACGATCAGTATGTCCTGCCCGGGGAATCTTGCATTGGCTTCCACGGCTGCAGCGATGCGGTCGTAACCGAGTGTCTCTTTTGTCAGGTAGCGGTTCCTGATGGGCAGGGGTGTCAAGTGATCCAGCATTAGAACGCTAACTCCTCTGTCCCGCAACAGGTCAACGAAGGATGACTCTTCCTTCCTGACTGTTGAAATAATGCTGTGGACAATGTGCGGATATTCAGTTAAAAGGGCCTGTATATCCATAGCCCTTATATTATCGCGGGTAAGCATGTGTATACAGGACTGCCGGTCGAATACTGCCCCTTTCGAGACACTGTTTCCTATGTCAATTACCAGGTTCAAAATGAATTACAAATTAAATCAAATTTTCCGGAGTATCTCGATTGCTCCAGAAATGGAATTTACCGGGTCTGTGGTCAATGTCAGTTTACCGTTTGTCTCCTTTAGCCTGAACTTCCTGCCCTGGCCCTGCACAAATGCCAGGACAGTTTTGAAGGTTGCTGTAGCATAATAGGAGGAATCGGGGTTACTGACAAAATGCATGATCATCAGGCCTTTCTTGAGGATAATTTTTTCAAAGCCAAGCCGGATGGCCATCCATCTCAGCCGGACCACATTCATGAGTTCACAGGTAAGCTCCGGGACGGGACCAAAACGGTCTTCCAGTTCCTTTTCAAACCGTTGGAGCCCTTCCTCTGTTTCGATATTATCAAGTACCCTGTATAACCTTAACCTTTCGGAGTTGTTCTCAATATAGGCATCCGGGAACAGCAGGGAAATATCAGTATCAATCTGGCAGTCAGTGATATATTTTCGGTCCTCCGGCTTTTCGCCACCGGCCTCCCTGAACAGGTCCGGGTACTCATTTTCCTTCAGTTCCAGTATGGCTTCATCCAGTATCCTGTGGTAGGTTTCAAACCCGATTTCTGCAATAAACCCGCTTTGCTCTGCCCCCAGGAGGTTTCCGGCCCCCCTGATATCGAGATCCTGCATCGCAATGTTCAGTCCGCTTCCGATTTCCGAAAACTCCTCTATGGCCTTCAGTCGCCTCCGTGCTTCGGGTGTCAGCAGATTGAGCGGTGGGGCCAGCAGGTAACAGAATGCTTTGCGGTTCGACCTGCCAACTCTTCCTCTTAGCTGGTGAAGGTCGCTGAGTCCGAAATGATGCGCATTATTGATGATCATGGTATTGGCATTGGGGATATCCAGTCCCGATTCAATGATAGTGGTGGAGATGAGCACATCATATTCCCCATCGATGAATTCCAGCATGATTTTCTCCAGTTTTGAACCTTCCAACTGGCCGTGGGCGACGATGATTTTTAGATCGGGACAGAGACGGTGTATCAGGACCTCTATCTCTGCAATGTTCTGGATCCGGTTATGGATAATGAAAACCTGTCCCCCCCGGTTAACCTCATAATAGATAGCTTCCTTGATGATATCGTTGTTGAAGGAATGCAATTCTGTAAGGATGGGATAACGGTTTGGCGGAGGGGTCCGGATGATGGAGAGATCCCTTGCCCCCATCAGGGAAAGCTGGAGAGTACGCGGGATGGGAGTGGCGGTAAGTGTGAGGGTGTCAACGTTCAGTTTCATTTTCCTCAGCTTTTCTTTCATGGCCACTCCGAATTTCTGTTCCTCGTCAATGATGAGCAAGCCAAGGTCCCTGAACACCACATCCTTCCCGGCCAGCCGGTGGGTCCCGATGATAATGTCTGTTCTTCCGCTGGCCAGGTCAGCGAGTGCCTGCCGCTGGGCAGCCGGTTTTTTCAGCCGGCTGATATAATCCACCGTGCACGGAAAATCCCTCAACCTGTCACTGAAGGTTTTGAAATGCTGCAGGGCCAGAATGGTGGTGGGGACCATCACGGCTACCTGCTTGCTGTCACTCACAGCCTTAAAGGCCCCACGGATGGCCACTTCTGTTTTGCCGAAACCTACATCCCCGCATACCAGGCGGTCCATCGGGAAGTCTGCTTCCATACCTTCTTTGAGCTCACGGGTGGATTTCAGCTGGTCTTCGGTATCCTCGTACATGAATGAGGCTTCAAGCTCGGTTTGAAGGTAGCTGTCCGGGGAAAAGGAAAATCCCTCCAGGGTTTTGCGCTTAGCATACATGTTGATCAGTTCTCTTGCAATGTCCTTGACCTTTTTCTTGGTATTTGACTTCAGCTTCTGCCATGCCCCTGACCCCAGTTTATAAATGCGGGGGGGGCTAGTGTCTTTGCCCTTGTACTTTGAGATCCTGTGCAGAGAATGAATGCTGACATAAAGGGTATCCTGATCCTTGAACACCAGTTTGATGGCTTCCTGTTCCCGTTCATTCAGCCTGATCTTTTCCAGTCCCCCGAATTGTCCGATCCCATGATCGATATGTACGACATAGTCCCCCGGATGTAAAGCCGTCAGCTCACGTACGGTGATGCTTTCTTTGCGGGTAAATTGTTCCTGGAGCTGATAACGGTGGTACCTGTCAAAGATCTGGTGATCGGTATACATGCAGATCTTCGATTCATGGTCTATAAAACCTTCATGCAGTGTGGTCAGCAGTGGATTGATCCTGACCTCCGTATGGACATCCTCGAAGATCGACAATATCCGGTCAATCTGTTTCTGGTTATCGGACAGTATATAAATTTTATATCCGGCATCCTGTTTGAGCATCAGGTCTTCCGCCAGCAGCTCAAAGTTTTTCTGGAAGGACGGCTGAGGGATGGTATCGAAGGAAAGGGTCTTGTCAGGAGAGTAGAAAACCTGCTGTCCGAATTCTATGATCCTGAATGGATCAAGCTGGTCTGTAAAGGTTTTACCATCGATCAGGTAAACATTCTTTTCGCCGGCCCTGATATTATCTTCAATTTTTTCATTTCCGGTTCCCGTACGCTCAAAAATATTATCCATGCGGTCTTTCACATAAGCAAGATCATTGATCCACCAGACCGTATCTTTCCCAAAAATGGAAGTGAACGGGATCATGCTACTTGACCCAGCAGCTGATTCAGCCTGGAGTTCGGCGAGGTCCGGTATGAGGGTTATCTGCTCCAGTTTTTCGAAGGAAAGCTGGTTTTCAATATTGAAGGTTCGGATGGAATCGACCACCTCTCCGAAGAAATCGATCCGGAATGGTTTTATTGTCGAAAAAGAGAAAACATCAAGGATGCTTCCACGAATGGAGAACTGTCCGGGTTCATATACATAATCCACTTCCCGGAACTGGCAGCTGTCCAGGAATTCAGCCAGGAAACTGAGCGATAGTTTATCGCCTTTGTTGACCGAAAATGCATTTTCATCAAGGAAGTTGCCGGAAACGTTCTTCTCAACCAGGGCTTCGGGGAATGTGATGATGACCTGTCCGGCTGCATCCTGACTCAATTTCTTTAAGACCCTGGTTCGCTGAACCACATTGTCAGAGCTCTTCTGGATATACTGGACAGATCGTTTATGGGAGGATGGGAAGAAAAGGATATCCTCTCTTCCTGAGAAATTGAACAGGTCATTATGGAAATAGGCAGCTGATTCCTTGTCAGGCAGGATAAACACATGGTTTTTAACCGGATCCCCCAACATGCATGCTGCGATTACCGCAGGCAACGAACCGGCCATTCGGCCAAGGTGTAGTATATTCCCATCTTTCCCACCCAGCCATTGATCCAGTTCAATGACCTGCTGGCTGTCCCTGTAGTATGACAGGATCTCATCCATACAAGCGCATGAGATCTTCCGCCTGTTTCATCATTTTCGGTGAACCTGTGAAAAATGGCACACGCTGGTGAATGTCTTCGGGCTGGATCTCCATGATCCTTTGCCCCCTTCCATCGGTGGCTTTGCCCCCGGACTGTTCAGCCAGGAAAGAAATGGGATTGCATTCATAGGTAAGCCTGAGTTTA
The DNA here is from genome assembly GCA_036480555.1 of Bacteroidales bacterium. Lineage (GTDB taxonomy): Bacteria > Bacteroidota > Bacteroidia > Bacteroidales > SM23-62 > SM23-62. The sequence continues at coordinate 6,305 of JAZGGT010000692.1, forward strand.
CCGTTCGGCATGGAGGTGGTTTCCGGATAAATATAGATTCCTCCCTTTAGCATATTCCGGTGAAAATCAGCCACGAGCGAACCCACATAGCGGGAGGTATATGGCCGGTTGGTGGAAGGATCATCAACCTGGCAGTATTTAATATATTCCTTTACCCCCTGTGGAAAATTTACATAATTGCCCTCGTTAATGGAATAGAACCTGCCATTCTCAGGTGTTACAATTTTTGCATGGGAAAGGAAAAATTCTCCGACAGAAGGATCCAGGGTGAAACCGGTAACGCCCATGCCGGTAGTATATACCAGCATGGTTGATGAACCATACAGTACGTACCCGGCTGCTACCTGCCCGGTGCCGGGCTGAAGAAAATCTTCATCCAAAGAGGGTCCGCCAGCCTCGCTGATCCTCCTGTATATGGAAAATACGGTTCCGATGGAAATGTTCACATCAATATTAGAAGAACCATCGAGCGGATCCATGCAGACGATGTATTTGCCTTCCCTGGAAAGATCGCTTTCAAAGGAAACCATGTCTTTTTCCTCTTCAGTAACCATGCCGCATACTTCAATGCTGGATCCAAGGATGGATTTGAATTGTTCATTGGCAAAGGCGTCGAGTTTTTTAACACTTTCCCCCTGAATGTTCTCTGTCCCCGTTTCTCCCAGAATATCCACCAATCCTGCCATGTTCACCTCCCTGTTAACGATCTTGGAGGCGATCCCGATATGTATCAACAGCCTGGATAGGTCTCCCGTGGCATAGGGGAAAGCATTTTGTTGCTGGGTGATGAATTCACCCAGTGTGTTTGCGCGGAATTTTTTTGCCATGCAATTATAATCTTCTATTATTCAGTTTAAAAGTAGCACTTTTTTTACTTTATTAATCTTGTTAAATTTGCCGTTTCTGCAACCAATGCTAATTTCATATTTATGATTGTTTTTAAATTTGGCGGCGCCTCTGTTAAATCTGCCAAAGCTGTAAAAAATGTCGCGGATATCCTGAAGAGATATCACGAAGATCAGATTGTCATTGTTGTTTCCGCCATGGGCAAAACCACCAATGCCATGGAAGTAATTGCTGATCATTATTTCCATAAGAGGAAACAGGAGCTCAAAAATGCTGTTGAAGAGCGTAAAAAGTACCATCAGGAAATTGTTGATGAACTATTCCCGGAGAAGGGACATCCCTTCCATGCTGAATTTTCATCTATCTTTGAAGAGTTAGAGGCAAGGCTGTCCAGGGACCCAAGCCTTCATTATGATTTTGACTACGACCAGATCGTCCCTTTCGGCGAAATGATCTCTACGAAGATCATCTCAGCATACTTAAACGAGAGTGAGATTGAGAACCGGTGGATAGACATCCGGAAGTACCTGAAAAGCAACAATACTTTCCGCGAGGCAAGGATAGACTGGGAGTTATCGGGGCAGCTGGTGCCGGAAGGATTTAACTTCAAGAATGCCAGGATCTATATTACACAGGGTTTCGTTGCATCTACTATCAATAATATCACCACTACCCTGGGACGGGAAGGATCAGACTTTACAGCTGCCATCCTGGCTCATATACTCAGAGCCGAACATGTGACCATCTGGAAGGATGTACCCGGTGTGCTAAATGCCGATCCGAAATGGTTTGACAATACCATCAAGCTGGAGAAGATCTCCTACCTGGATGCCATAGAACTGGCCTATTACGGTGCCAGCGTTATCCACCCCAAGACCATTAAGCCCCTGCAAAACAAGAATATAAACCTTTATATCAAATCATTTATTGATCCTGATGAAGAGGGGACCCTGGTGGGAAACCTCAGCTATGACAAATTGATACCTTCTTTTATTTTCAACATGGACCAGGTACTGATCAGGATCTTACCGAATGATTTTTCCTTCATTGCCGAGGATAACCTGGCGACCATATTCGGCCATGTCTACAAGCAAGGGGTCAAGATCAACCTGATGCAGAATTCAGCTGTCAGCTTCCAGATCTGTATCAATAACAACAAGCGGAAATCTAGGAACCTGATCGATGACCTGGAAAAGGATTTCAAGGTGACTTATGAAACGGGACTGGAACTGATTACCATACGGTATTTTGACCAGTCGACCATAGACCGGGTCATGATCAACAAGGAATTGCTGCTTGAGCAGACCTACAAACAGAATGTCCAGCTGATTGTCCGGGATAAGGGTTAGTTTTATTACTGGACGAGCCTTACCTTGAAGAGGGGGTTATGTCCCATGTGCATACCAAAACTATCAAAATGCTCAACGCCCAGCCGGACCTCAGTAACCCTTTTAGACATGGAATAACCTTCAGGATCTGCATACCAATCTTCCACAAACTGTATCTTGCTGACATGGTCGCGTGTAAACTCCCTGTCCTCCTCCATTTTTCTGATCGTGCGCGCAGGGATCAGGTTGTCGTTAAAAATATCATATGCCTTGAACCGGTTATCGTAGAGACCGGCAAAGATAAAATCAACCAATTCCCCCCGGTTCAGTCCCACAAGACATTTCTCCGTCCACTCATCCTGCGGATCAGGGTTTTTAATGATGACATCATATATTATCTGGTCGGCTAACTGCAGGGATCCTGTCTGAATACCCGATGCCTGCGGGTCTTCCGGTTCCTTTTGCCCGGTGCATGAAATCAACAGTACGACCAGAACAGGCATGGTGGTGCTGAATATTAAATGTCTCATAGATGGTTGATTATCTATTAAAATGAAGTCTCATTCCCTGGTTGCCCTCCGTGAAATTGTGTTTTTGCTGGTTTACATCCCAGTTGTATACCATGTTCCCATTCACAAAGGTATTCAGCACCCGGGTGTTGAATGTCTGTCCATCGAAGGGGGACCATCCGCATTTATACAATATATTATCCCATCTGACGGTCCATGGTGAATCATCCAGAATGACCAGGTCGGCATAATAGCCCTCCCTGATGAATCCACGGTCCCTGATCCTGAAGATCCTGGCCGGTGCATGGCACATTTTCTCGACAAGTGTGCTTAGCTCAATGATCCCCTTTTTGTGTAATTCCATCATGGCAGGCAGGGCGTGCTGCACCAATGGCCCGCCTGACGGGCTTTTGAAATATGATTGATCCTTTTCAGCCAGGGTATGTGGTGCATGATCGGTGGCTATGACATCCAGTCTGTTCTCCAACAATCCCATTCGCAATCCCTCCTTATCCCCGGGTGTTTTAACGGCGGGGTTCCATTTTATAAGGTTGCCTTTTTTCCTGTAATCCAGGTCATCAAACCAGAGGTGATGTACACAAACTTCTGCGGTGATTTGTTTCCTGTCCACCGGTAGCTGGCTGTTGAACAAGTCAAGTTCCTTTTTCGTGGAGATATGCAACACATGCAGCCTGGATTTATGCCTGACAGCCAGGTCAACGGCCTTGGATGAGGACCTGTAACAGGCTTCTTCATTCCTTATCAGGGGATGAAAAGAAGGTGAAAGATCCTCACCGTGCTGTTTTCGATAGGCTGAAGTATTGGCGCGAATGATTGTCTCATCTTCGCAATGGGTGGCAATCAGTACCGGACTTTCAGCGAAAATCCCCTGTAGCGCACGATCATCATCAACCAGCATGTTCCCGGTGGAAGATCCCATGAAAATTTTGATACCGCAGGACTGATCCGGATCGAGTTTCCTGATTTCATCCAGGTTGTCATTGGTCGCCCCCAGGTAGAAGCTATAATTGGCAAGGGATTTCTCAGAGGCCAGGCTGAATTTATCTTCCAGCGCAGCTATGGTAGTGGTTTGCGGCACTGTATTAGGCATTTCCATGAAGGAGGTGATGCCTCCTGAAACTGCTGCCCGGGATTTGGTATATATCTCTGCTTTGTGGGTGAGTCCCGGTTCCCTGAAATGAACCTGGTCATCGATCACGCCGGGGATGACAAGGTTACCGCCGGCATCGAAGGTTTCTCGTACTTCTCCGGG
>JAZGGT010000693.1:0-10712 GCA_036480555.1 Bacteroidales bacterium
CTTTCCTTCATCTGAAATAATATACAGGCAATTCAGCGGTTTCTCTTCATCATCTATATAATGAGCGGAACCTAAAACTACCCATATTCTTTTCTCTTTGGCTAAGGACATGATTTCATATGTTTCAGCTCTTAATGCCTCCCAGTCATAATCTTCAAAAGAAGGTATATCACCTGGGGGATAGCCGGAAAGAGATGCTTCTGAGAAGTGTACAATATCTGCATGATTTTCAGCCGCTTCTTTGATATAATCTTTAATATATTCTGCATTGCTCTTCAGATCTCCGGTCACCGGAAACTGACATGTAGCCACTCTCAACTTCTCCTGTGTAAATCCTGCCTGACAGAGACAGATTAATACTATGATTACTGTTGATGATATTAGCTTGATTTTCATAATCTTTATTGTTCATTCATAATAATAACATCTTCTTTTCTTGATGAAGGAGTTACGTTTAACACTTCAATTTTTCCATCTCTAAACTGTCCTTCAATTGTTGTATTATAAGGGGCATGCAATTTAAATTCTGCATTCCATTCTTTTGGCCAGGCCGGAAAGAGATATATCTTCTTTGAATATGGATCCGCTTGCATCAGCAATGATTGAAATGCTTTCATTAAAATCCCACCGTGATCCTGGTCAGGAGTCCAATCGTAATTGGGGCCCCAGAAGGCAGGGAAACGCGAACCTTTATCATGATTCCCGGCCCTGGCCACAAGGTAATTCCGGGCTTGCTCTGTTAATCCCAAATAAGCCATGAAAATATCATCCTGCCTCCAGCCAAAATCACCTTTATCCCAACGATGTTCCAGGGCGTTCTTCCCCCAATCTAAATCAGGGTATCCAATGCCCAATAGCCTGAATGGAAATACAGCATATAATTCCGGGTTTTCAACGTTGCGTTTATCTTCAAATCTGGCAGCAGGTGCGAGGGCTATCCCTGAAGGTGTTTCCCGAACAGGAAGTTCAGGAAGTTTTGCATTGAGAGTATTCCAGAAATCACGATCCTGCTCGTTCGTTAAGTTTTCAGGTAATGCCAGTAATCGCATGGTAATGCTGTGCAAACCGGCAAGTTCAGGCATCGGATTGGTACAATCCCACCAGGTTTCGCAGGCCATGGACGGGTGCATAACGAGTTGACCATTTTCGTTTATTGTATAATAGTTATCAAAAAACTTCATTATATCATTGGCCACCGGGATGATTTTATTTTTAAGGAATTCCTGATCCTGGGTATAATCAAAATAATCAAGCATCATAAAAACCAGCTCGGGTCCTGCAACCCATTCCCATTTATGCCAGCCGCTCTCCTGCAACTTGTCGGTGCGTTCCTCGTATGGAGTCCAGCCATAGGTGGACGTGAAAACGGAACCCCAGAAATACATACATTCCGGGAAATAGGCCCCATCAAATCCAAAATACTTGTTTGTCCTTTTTTTGCAGAGTTCATAGATCTCTTCAGTGTACATTTTGAAAAAGGCTTGCATCAGGTCATAATCGCCCGATGTACACATACTCTGGTAAGGTAACCTGGTGTTTTGCCACCAGTAACCGGGTCCCCATCTTCTATAATCAGCACCACCGGGAGTCCCTTTGGCCGGTACAGTAAAAATTGACCCGTTAAACTTAATGGGGTAATTCCCCCTGCCAGCTGATGCATCGATAAACCGTTGTAGTGCATAAGCACGTGATACAATGAAAGCATCGTTTTCCCCGGCCAAGTGACTGCTGTCTGAAGGTGTTGCATGTATCCAGCTCCTGTTCCAGAATTCTACCCACCATTTCTCATGTGCTTTTTGCCTTTCCTTAAAAGGTACTGCTTCCGTTTCATTGACAATATTTTCAATGGCGTTTAGCCATTCACCAGGTTGAGAAGGATGTTTTGTGAGAATATAAACATTCAGCCTTCCTGTTTTGGAAGAAGCAGTTTGCAGGGTCTTGTCACTTAGTCGATTAGCTTCCGATCCGGTAATAATGGCACCAAATGTTCTATGCAGAATTGGGTCATTGGTCTTGAATTCTGATAAACCTTGTAATCTGTTGGTCAGTTCAAAACCAACAGACTTGTGATTATGGTGAAACCACCCGATATAGTTCTTTGTAGTTTGAATTAAACTGTCCGGTTCGACAATAACCGGCTCATGTAAGCTACCTGGTTTAGAACGGTCCTCCAGCAAATCACTAACTCCGAGTTCGGATAAAGCATTGGGCTCTGTCCGCCACAATTCAATATTGGCAGTCAGCTTCACAGGAATCGAGCTTTCGTGGTTTAAGTGAATAACTGGATGATTGGCATCAATCCATAGCCTGAGGCTAAAATCGGCCTTCTTTTCCCCAATATCTCTACTGGAACTTATACGAATAGAGCCTGAATGTAAATCCAGCTCCTGCTTAAAATCTGAACCTTGAAAAATAATCGCCGGTTCACAAGTCACCCTCACTTTTCCAACTTTCAATAAGCGTCCATTATCTCCCCAGGAGTCAGTTTTCCCAATGTAAAAGCAAATATCACCCTTTTCTTCCACCCACACATTCAGTCCAATATCCCCGTTACCAATGGGCATGGAACCATTATGGTCTTTACTGGGTGATTCCCAGATCACATTGTATTCTGCTAACATGTTTTGATTATGTGTCAGCGAAACATTTCCGGGTTGACAACCAAAAACAACAATGACTACTATAGCGCAGATTATTTTATAAAGAGCTGAATATTTCATTTTTAAATGTGGTTTTAAAATATTTATCAAAAATATATCAGCTTATCTCCCATATCTTTGGCACATAGAATTGCTTCTGCGGCAGTTGGAATGTTAATGTAATCCCTTGGGATTTTTGAACCTGGCTCAAATTGAATCCAGCCTTCAACCTGGCCGAAAGATCCATTTGCCCTTACCCCAAACCATCCTTTGGTGCTAAGTAAATCAATTTCAATGCTATCCTTCAGGGTATCAACTACCATAATTGCGGCAATTCTTGACTTCAGGGCCTTTTCCTTGGTTTCAACTGTAACATGCCAATGATTTTCTACTTGTTCATGAAATTCTTCCGGTATCCCTGTATTATAAGCTGTGTCAAATTTGTCGGTTTGACTTATTTCAAGGTTCTGCAAGGATTCAAACCAGATACTCAACCTTGCACCATCTTTTTGTGAAATTACCTTCCTGTCAGCTATATTCATCTTATCAAAGGCATGTAGCATCCATTGGAAATTTGCTTCTGACGGGGCCTCTAATTGATCAAGCAGCAAGAATATACCCGGCCTGAGAAAGAGGATATGCCTTTTAAAGGATATTAATCTACCTTTATAGGATGCGGAGGCATCAGCCACAAGATATGTATAGGCTTCTTTATCTTCGAAATAGGTTATTGTACCTGTAGCTTTATCATCACGTATTTCCTGGCCTTCACCATTTACCAGAACCGAATTATTGGCCTTGGTTGAACGAGTCCATTCAGCATGATGCGGCATCCCGTAACTTGGTCCATAATAGCCGGATGGAATGGCGAGGGCCACTCCACCTTTAAATATAACAAAGGAGTTTTGATCGGCATGGCTGTGAGAAACACTAGCGTAGGGGCTGCTTTTGAAAACCATAAATGTGTCGTTCCCGGGATCGGAAAGATTACTGTGCAGCCCGGCCCAGCCAACACCTCTGAAAACTTTTGAGTTTGGCAGATCAACAGGAGGTTTGGGGATTACAGGATTATTGAAAATTACGGTATTAATGTCCTTAAACCCTTCAGATGATGGCACCTGATTTACCCACCATGCAATGTATTCGTCTTCAAAGCGATTCGCATGGTAATCCATCAATCTGATAAATGCATCTCTCTGGTTTGAATTTGGACCACCGGCTTCAGCGGAATCACCGAAGGGTCTTATTTTGGCAAGGGGTGAAGTGCAATACAGGTAAAAATACCTGATGCGATTGAAAAATGGACGTTTCCAAAGGTTAAAGTCTGTGGCGGATTCGAGGGTATCAAAAGCAGGAATGTAAAAATTATTGTACCATAGTCCATAAGGAACACCTTCTGCCCAGCCGCCGTCTATGCCTCCCCAATGCGGATAGAAAGTTGTTAAAGCTTTTAGTGAAAAACCGAGCCAGGTTTCCGGACCCTCTACTTCTCCGGCCATTGCTATTGCCATTTCAGATAAATATGCAATCAGCCTGGCAGGGTGACTGCTACCCGGATAAGTAAAATACTCAGTATCACTTAAAAGTTTATAAGTTTGCCATGCGCGTCCTTCGCACATTTTTAAAACACGCTCTTTTTCTGATGTTGATAAAGCATCATATAACCAATCATATACCTTATGGGCATATCTCGACATGCTGAGTCCCACTTCGTCCCCCCATTCTGCTGCTACCGAACTAACATCATCATAATCTGTGGGCCATTCGGTAACTTCAAACAGTATCCGTTTTGCTGCAACTGCATATTTTTTCTCACCGCTCATCAGATATGCAAGGCTCAGGTTGTATAAGGAATTATCAATAAATCCCCTGAAATACTGAAAGTAGTTTAGATACTCCATTCTCCGTTGGGTTGGCTCGGTAGTAAGATGATAAGTCGGGTACTCAGGCGCTGGTTTGTCGAGTGATTCATCCGCCCTGTTTTTAATATTATTCCATATAGTTTTATGAGTTGTATTTAACCTTTGTTTTATTTGCGGCAGATCGGAACGCATGAACTGGATCCTGGAGTGTTCTTTAGGCACCCGGCCCAGCAATTCTCTGGGTTGGATCCAGGGCAGTTTTTTAAATTTATTTGATATTGAAAAAGACGCTTCACCCTTTTTGGCCACAACTTTTCCATTTTCATTAAGAGCGAATACATCCCACTTATAATTACCAGGACTTAATACAAGATCAGGGAGGTGCACGGGCCCCCTGCCTGTACTTTTTTCATAGAGTATTTTTCCAGAATCATCTGATATTCTGATGATATAATCCGATGCACCCGGAGCCGGGTACCAACAAAACCCTGGTGGTGATATATTAAGTGTGTGACCATCAAGAGGCCGGGGGAATAACATACTTGAACTTGTTTTCTCTGAGAGAAATGAGATGTTACCCTCCTGCTTGTTCTGATGGCAACCTGGTAACCAGGCTAAAGAGTACGAACTGGCCCCTGCCAGTGAGCTTGTAATGATAAATTCTCTTCTTTTCATATTTATTTCAGGATAAAGGATGCTGGTTGATTTGCCCGTATCATAAATTGAAATGAATTATTTGAGATTACCATCCCTTTGTCATCAGTAATCTCATCCCTCAGGTTGCATGGGTAGGCTCTACTAAAGTCGCTGCCTACTGATAAGGTTACCTCACATAATCCACCATTTCCAGCCTGTTCCCACAGGCGGAGTACCATGCTGTCACTATCCGGGTTTGTTTTAAAAGCAGTTATCAATATTCCTTTGCGACTTAAAGTAATCCCCTCTGTTGTTACAGGATTTTCCCCTTTGGGACCATCATAAAAAACTCCCTTTAGCGGGACCCGTGTTTCTTCAGAAGGTGTAATAAAAGTCTTTTCAGAATCATATTTGTCATAACTCCAGATATAGATCTTTGAAGAAAATGAACCTTCGATCCATTCCGTAAAATTGGTACCCCATTGAGTATTAAATAAATTCACAAACACCTTTCCTGTAGCTAATTGTTTTTTGTTGGAGAATCGGAAGAGACCAGGATTGTCAATACTTACTCCCGGGGAAGATGGACAATTTAGCACAATTCCTTTGCCCAATCCATCATACATAGTCATGGAAGTATTAAGAAAATAGAAATCCTGATTAGTCCCCTTGACCAGCTCCCTCTGTGGATCCACAATTCCACCGGTACGATAGAGCCGGTATTCAGGTTTATCTGCATTAAATGGGAATGAGAGCCATCCGGCTTCTGGCAGCGAGTTTGGTTTTTTCCCATCAACACCCCATACCATTTCAATATAGGGTTGGTTCTCATATAATGTATAAGTTACCATATAGCGTTGTGAATCTGGATTATCCAGCTTTCCAAAAATGGTTGCACGCACTGCATTCCCCATGTCCAGGTATACAATTTTTACACATTTCCCCTTGTAAACCACACTTTTTTTATCAGGAACAGCAGGTCGTATCATTTCATCAGTCGCCCAATGCTCAGCACCTGGCTTTATATAGGCTTTATTGTAAGCATCAATTTTTTCCTGACCTGCTTGCTCTATAATATATTGCCCAAAACCATAATCCTTGTTCTGCCAGGCTAATTCTCTGTTATTTTCTTTGTCAAATGCGGATGATAAAGTTCCTTCAAGCTCATTGATTTGTAGTTTGAAATATTTATTCTCCAAAAGATTATTGTTCTCATCTATAAAAAGAGATGATCCATTATTAATTGGTTCCAGTAAGGGTATATACGTTTTATACCCCATCGAAGGCACTGAATCAGCATCAAAAGAAATCAGATTATAATCTTCATAAACAGATATTATTTTACCAGTAACTGCATCTTTCAAACCATAGATTTCAAATTTCTTTTGATATACGCCAGCAAAGAAACTTACCCTTCCGCTTCTTTTCCATGGCAATGGATTGTACACAACAATTCTTTTTCCATCTATATTGACAGATGATGCAAGTTTATTCAAATGGTGATTCATTAAAGGAACTATTATTTTTTCCGCATTTCTGATGCGGTTCCCTTTCTCAATCCATGTCCCTTCGATAAAATCATAGTTCCCCAGGGATTTATTTATTCTGAACTCATCGTTATAGGTCCATTTATGCTGATCTGCATGTGTCATGGCAGCACCAAAAGTATGTTCGTCATACAGGATCATATTTTCAACAGCATCATCAATATATGATCCAATATTATTAACATTCACTCCCCACAGGTTCATCTGTGAATTAAGGATTTCTGTATTGTAAGTTTCACGCTGCAGGTGCTTACTTAGTTTTGTCTCACGGGGCCTGGACATATATCCATGGATCCAGGTATCGGGCATGTCACCGGTTACAACTGGCAGTACTGGTTCTTCTTTCATCAAAAGATCATAAAAATCAGAAAGTCTGCCGATTTTTACATTTACGTCAGGCATCTTTTCCTTAGCAAGTTTCAATAATTCAGCAACTTCTGCAGGGGTAGGTGCGCCTGTGTTCTCATGCGTATGAATCATGGCAAGCCAGGTTTTATGCGGCCAATCTTCAGGTGGCAAAATGCCGGAGCCATAGTATTCAGCCCAGTAAAATGTTAAAAGACGTGCTCCATCGGGACCTTGCCACCAAAATAAATTAGGAACGTCAGGCGATGCAGAACCAGGATTACAACCTAAATGAAGAAAATCGACTCCTGCATTTTTAAGCACCGTTGGCAGTATACGTGAATGGCTCGGTACATCGGTAAGTTTGGCATCACGGGCCTGGGACAAACCATAAGTCTTGTTTATTTCGGAAGAATAGGATAGCCCACGCACCAGGTTTTCAAGGTCACTGGCTTCTGTTTCAAAGGTTATGGGAAGTGCATGAGGAACAATACGTTTATCCTTTATCGCTTTTTCCAGTCTTGCTTTTTTATCCGCGGAACAATTTTCAAGCATATACTTCAAAGGCCAAGCAGGAATGGTCCACACAAACTGTTCTGAGGCTGGCAAAGTCGATGTTTCATCAATCGACTTCAATGTCTCATTCAGCATTTCATTGCAATACCTTTGAAGAACACCCTCTGCCCAGTTTGTATAACCAATATCAACATGCATCTTGAATACAACCACGATGTCAGTTATTTTTGCTTCAGTTTGCGCACTTAACATATTAACCATTACTAAGAAAAATGCTATCAGGAAGTATCTCATAATTCTAGAAGGGACTGGATATAAGCACAAATTTACTGTTTTTCAATGTACTTTTTAACAACATCAAGAGGTGCTCCGCCACAGGATGCAATAAAATAGCTTGGGGACCATAATCCACCTTTCCAATAGTACTTTTCCAGTTCTGGGAATTCCTTTCGCAAAAACCTGGATGAGACTCCTTTTAAACTGTTAACCAGTCTTGAAGGTGTCGTGTGCGGCAGGGGCTCAACCAGAAGGTGCACATGATCATTCTGCCCGTTAGTTTCAATCAGATTACAGCCAAAATCATTACACACTCTTTCAAAGTGGTATTTTAATCTTTCATACATCTTTTCAGTAAAGACTCTTCCTTTGTATTTTGTCACAAAGACCAAATGAAGATGTAGTGAATAAACGACACGTCTTTTTGTACGTAAATCTTGCATAATTCCTATATTTTTCATGTATTTATATATATACCAAAGATACGAAAAGCATATAAGATAAGGTTAAAGACCAACAAGGAAATTGAGAAAAAGCTGTTGCGTTTTGTGGTTCGGCCCGTTTTCTGTCATACAATCCCCTGGTGATGAATCTGGAGCGTCTTAAGAATAGGCAATCTATAATCTGGTATAATGAACTGGCTTTCTGGATGAACCTGTGGAAACAATCCGATGAGTACTGTTTTCTGAACGAGTGCCCTTCTCAGGTTCAGGGACTCATTTGACAGAAGCCTGAGGAATCCTTTCGTTCACGAAAGGAAGGATGGCAAACCGCATGTTAATATTCAGGCTGGCTCAGTCTTCCCATGAAAAGAATGCTCCCGGTAGAGATTTCGCGGATCACAAAAAGGAAGGGTTTATCGGCTATGAAATGAGTTAGTCCGCTGCCACCTGCAGAAGTCAGCTCGATCTCTACAGCTGTAACTGCAGCCGCTTCTGTTCCTTCCTCGTTCACATCAATGAAGGTTTTATGAAGGACCCTGGAAATGAAAAGATTTCCTGCCGGATTGATCCTTGTGAAATCCGCAGCGTCTGAGAAGGCAATTTCCATTCCCATGCTGCTCAGTGGATCATTGAGGAGCTTGAAGGTTTCAAATTTGAATTTTGGCAGCTGCAAATATACCTTGGTCTCATTTAAATTGTTCGTCCAGTTGTTCCAGTTATCATTATCCAATTCCGCCAGGATATCGGAACAGGTATTATCAGCTGATGGAAGAAAAACCAGCATACTGAACTTCTTATCTCCATAAGGAAGTTCTACAAGCTCGAAGAGGCTGTTCTGATAATAATTCAGTTTCGTTTCCTGGTGCATGGCCGGGGTCTCAAAGGAAGTCCCTGCTTCCGGGAAAAAAGGCTCCAATTTGGTCTCATCCGGATCAAATTCATAGGTCCATGTACCTTTGAAATATATAGCATTGATCAGGTACATGACCGCCGCTGGCGGGATGGCATCAATGATCTCTTCAATCAGCCCATGGGTATTATCGGAAACCCACTGGTTGATAATATTAACGGCATCAGGACTGCTGAAATCCAGGGAACGGATCTCCGCGTAGAAGTGATCCTTATTGGTCTTGATAAATTCATCCTCTACTTTAAAACCTTCCTTGTACCAGATGGAATTGGCGATTTCCATTACTACTTTGGGATCCAGGTCCAGCAGCTGGTCAATAATACTTTTGTAGCCATCATTGATCTCATCCTCCGTAAGCCCCTGCAATTTTAATGTTGCTTCCATGGCTTCCCGGGTGGTGGATTCCGATCCGTTATAGGTCATGCCAAGTGCAAGTGCAACGCTGAGTGGAGAGATCATGACATTTTCATCATCTTTCACGTCTTGCATTACTTCTTGAAAAAGCTCCAGTCCGAATAAATTATCGGAAGCCAGCAATTCTAGAGATTTCAGATTCAGGTTCAGGTCCTTTGACTCCGGGACCGACGGATTTGTTTCGCAGGCAGCAACCAGTAAGGTCGCAAGGAAATATATCGCAATTCTTTTCATACTCATAGGACGTAATCCGGCAAGGTAAGGTTGCGTATGTATCCACAAATACCGCTAGCTATAAAATCTCCTGATCTTCCCCTTGACAAGGAAAAGCTGTTTAATATCACTTTGTTTGGCCTCTATGGTACCGGTATCACTATTTGATGGGATGAGGAGCAGGGTATCCGGCTTCCCGGAGTCTTTGATATACCTGAGAAGATTGAGATTATTGGTAACGACTATATATGGAAGGTCGTAGATATAGGCATTTTTGTTAACAAGGTCACAGAGAATGATCTCACCGGGCATGAATTCCGGCAGCATTTCATCTCCAAAAACTTCCAGAGCAATGTCACATTCAAGAAAAGATTCAATCCGTACGATATGGGCGGGCCTGGCATTCCTGCAATTGAATAAGGCCTCAAATTCACTCGGGAGACGTTCACCGAATGTCTTGATCATCTTATTCAGGGTGTCGGGAGAGATGTAATCACCAGCAGTGGTTTTTGACATCATTGGCAGATGATTATACCGTACCCAATCCGGATTCAGTTCAGGAAATGACGCTATATATTTTTTCATGAGCTCTGCCGATGGAGCTTCATTTTCGTAAAAAAATTTTCTCAATTCGTCTTCCTTAACATTGAGTCGTTCGGCTGTTTCAGCCAGTGTGATGACATATTTCCGGCTGATATGTGACAGCCTGTCATTTATATTCGGAAAGGAATCTTCGGTGATGGAAAACATTTCTCCCTGGCCTGCTATCAGCCAGCGGATGTTTAGCTGGTCCCACCTTGAAACAATGCGCAAAATGACATCATAACTCGGACTCCGATCAGGATTGTTGATAATATTCGTGATGGTAGAATTATTTTTCAGCCCGATTTCTTTTGAAAAAGAATTCTTAT
>JAZGGT010000694.1:0-4417 GCA_036480555.1 Bacteroidales bacterium
CCTCCGGGCAGATATTATTCTGGAGTGCGGATTCGCAAGTGCGGCACCAAGCTACCCCTATCTGAACCTGAAAAAATCCAGGCTTGTAACCCATATGGATGGGATGGAATGGAAAAGAGCGAAATGGGGCAAACAAACCCGGAGGATCATCAGGAAATCTATCGTGAAGACCATCCGGTATTCTGATGCCCTGATCTGTGACCACCTGGAAATCCTTAAGTTTTATGCTACGAACTATGGTCTGCAACCGGTATATATCCCTTATGGGGCGGAAATAATGGGAGCAGGAGATAAGGCAGTATTAGAGGCATTTAAACTGTTGGCCGGCCACTATTATCTGGTGATTGCCCGTTTGGAACCGGAAAACAATATCAGGAACATACTCCTGGGTTATCTGGCTGCGGGACTGGATGATCCGCTGATCGTGGTGGGTGATCATGGGGGGAAATATGGAAGGCAGATCGTACGTGAGTTCAGGGACGAACAACAGATCATTTTTGCAGGAGGGATTTATCATGAAGAATCCCTGGATAATCTTCGTCACTTTTCAAAAGCCCTTATCCAGGGACATTCAGTTGGCGGGACAAACCCCTCCCTCCTGGAAGCTATGGCAGCAGGTGCATGGATCATCGCCCATGATAACCCGTTTAACCGTTACATCCTCGAAGAAGACTCCCTGTATTTTAAATCCAGTGATGATCTTGCCGTGCTATTGCAGGAAATGGAAAACAGCTTGCCATCATCCCCGGAATTGATCAGGAAAAACCAGGAAAAGATCAGGACCGACTATCAATGGAAAGATATTATCAAACGGTATGAAGACCTTTTTCAGGATCTCATTGAAAAGTGAGGCAATACTATGGTGAGGACAAGCCTGTGGGATCAGGCAGACTCAGGTATAGGCAGAAAGCGGTACTCTTTACTATACCTCTCGAGCATTGTTGGCAGGGCATGATAGAGATTATCCCTGGCTTTCATTGAATCATGAAATACGACGATGGAACCCGGACGGATGTTCTCCTCGATATTTGAAAAACATTTCTCAGGATTGATTTTCTGGTCGTAATCCTGGCTCAACACATCCCACATAACGATCTTATAGTCCTTCCGGATCTCCCTGATCTGGGACTTCCGGAACCGTCCATAGGGAGGTCGGAACAATTTACTCTCAATATTCCACCCTGCCAGTTCTATATCATTTATATATTCTAAATTGTTGGTTTGTGAGCCTTTCAGATGACTGTATGTGTGGTTTCCAACAGCGTGTCCTTCCTCGAGGATCTGCTGGTATATCTCCGGGTAGCGGTCGACATTACGCCCCAGGCAGAAAAAAGTGCCTTTCGCATCGTATTCCCGGAGACTATCAAGCACCCAGGGTGTTATCTCTGGTGTTGGACCGTCATCAAATGTGAGGTAAATCTGGTTCTCCTTGTGGGTTTCCCTGCGTGAGAAATGCCAGATCAGCTCAGGAAAGAGCTTCATTATCAAAATCGGTGTCTTTACAAATAACATTATGGCACGAAATTAAGCATTTGACTGATATAGTACTACGAGATTCTGAAATATTTGTTGCTGCCTTTCAATTAATTCTTCCTGCTTGTTCTCTATCACCAGCCTGATCAGTTCCTGCATGATATGCATCCGGACCTGTTTGTCATAGTCCAGATCCACGGCATGCTCCTTCCCCAGGGAAAGAAAATACCTGAGCTCTTCCTCTGCCAGGTCAGATAAGGTCAGCAAATAAAAATTTGCCAGCTTGGTCTCTCCCATCCTATAATAAGCTTCGATAACTGGTACCATGAAGTAGTTGAAAGGAATCCGCTCATCTGGCATAACCTCCATGCATCTTTCCAGTGTCATTCTGGCCCTGGTGGTATCACCCTGTGCAATCAGCTCATTCGCCAGCCGGCCAAAGTTATTCCTGAAATTCATCATCATTCGCCGAATATTTTCATCAAGGTATACGGTTGAATCATCAACACCGCCCCATCTGAATTTGTTCACCATATTATCAAACATCAGGTCTGTATCAATGCTGCCAAGCTGTCCCCTGACTTCAGGTTGCTGTATTGGTACGACCCTGTAAGCCAGTCCTTGTAATTGAAAATATTCGTGCAAATTCAGGTAAAGGTTCCTGTCAACGGTTACCGAGTAATAAACGGGACGTTCCCAGTTATTATTGTCAATCAGGTCAAGAACCATTAACTCATTTTTGTAAAGACTCTGCTTGTTAATTTGCCAGCGCATCTCAGGCACAATTTTATGTGCCAGCTCCGCTCTGACGGTGCCGGTATTTATGATATGTGCGGAGTCAATAGGAATTTTAAATTTCGTTGCCGGTATATAATCTATGCGGTCCGTATAATTTCCAAGGGTTTTGGTCCGCTTATCCTCACTCCTTATGAAATCCATGGCTTCCCCCAGGTCTACATGATCCTCAATTCTTTCAATCAGGTAAATATAATCCCGTTTCCCCGTCCTGTACAGATCCTTTGACATGCCAAATGGTACTGCATCAGAGTCATAGGCCTTCCTCGCAACCTGTTCAATATACCAGTCCGCCCCCAGGTAGCTCAGGTTCACTACCCTGACATCCGTCCGGACTCCTTCCACTTCCTGTACATACCAGAGGGGAAAGGTGTCATTGTCACCGTTGGTGAATAAGATTGCATTGGGCTGACATGAATTCAGGTAGTTCCAGGCGAAATCCCTGGCCGCGGTCCTCCCTGAACGGTCATGATCATCCCAGTTCTCTTTGGCCAGTATGCCGGGTACCAGGAACAGGCAGGCAAGTGTTGCCAGTCCGGGCCCGGTAATGCCAGGCAGTTTCTTCCTTAGATATTCTGAAATGGCCATTACCCCCATTCCAATCCAGATGCTGAAAGCATAAAAAGAGCCTGCATATGCATAATCTCTTTCCCTTGGCTGGAAAGGATACTGGTTCAGGTAAACAACAATAGCCAGTCCCGTCATGACAAACAAAAGCATAAGCACCCAAAAATCCTTCCTGTGCCTGAGATAATGGAAAACCAGTCCGGTTATCCCGAGTAAGAGGGGTAACATATAATACCTGTTCCTGGCAGGATTATCCCTTAGGAATGATGGGAGATTATCCTGTGGCCCCAGCCTTGCCTCATCTATAAATCCGATCCCGGAATACCAGTTCCCTTTATGCACCTCTCCATGTCCCTGGAGATCATTCTGGCGACCTGAGAAATTCCACATGAAGTAACGCAGGTACATATGACCAACCTGGTAGCGGAGAAAAAAGCGGAGATTCTCTCCGAAAGTGGGTTTCCGCAACACCTGTGCCTCGCCATTACGGTTGGTCACAGTGACAGGTATGCCTTCAATTCTCCCCCATTTCTGGTATGCCTCAACATGATCCGGATCATTGCTCCACATGCGGGGGAAAATCGTCAGAAAACGCTCGTCATATATTACTTTCTGCCGCTTATGGGTAACTTCATAATGGCCATCAATCTTCGAATAGATCTTCTTCCCCTCTTTTGCTTCCTTGATGGGAGCATTGTAATAATGTCCATGGAACAAGGGATTCTGTCCGTATTGTTCCCTGTTCAGGTAATACAAAAGTGAAAATGCGGTTTCCGGATCATTCTGGTCCATCGGGGGATTGGCAGCAGAACGGATAAGTATCAGTCCATATGAAGAATAACCGATCAGGATGACGGTAAATGATACCAGGATGGTATTCAGCAGTACCTTCCTTGTTTTGTGGCTGTAGAAGATGAGCCAGGTAATAACACCCAGGATTGTAATTATAAATAAGACCACCCCTGCATTATAGAAAAGTCCCAATCCATTGACAGCGATAAGTTCAAATACAGAAGCCACTTTAACAACACCGGGTATGATCAGGTAGAGCAAAACCACCAGCAACAAAATAGAAAGTCCCAGACTGTATAATACTCCTCTGCGTGTAGGCTCATATTTTCTGAAATAGTAAACGAATACTATGGCTGGTATGGCAAGCAGGTTCAATAAATGTACTCCAATCGATAATCCCATCAGGTAGGCTATAAGGATAATCCATCGGTTTGCATGTTTCTCATCAGCTATATTTTCCCATTTCAGGATGGCCCAGAATACCACAGAGGTAAATAAGCTTGAAGATGCATAAACTTCAGCTTCAACTGCTGAAAACCAAAAGGTGTCGGAGAAGGTATATGCCAGGGAACCTATCACACCGGAACCCATGACGGAAACCAGTTCAGGAATTGACAGATCATTTCCCTTGCCTATGATTTTTCTTGCCAGATG
Source organism: Bacteroidales bacterium (assembly GCA_036480555.1). Taxonomy (GTDB): domain Bacteria; phylum Bacteroidota; class Bacteroidia; order Bacteroidales; family SM23-62; genus SM23-62. Next base: position 4,282 of record JAZGGT010000694.1, read on the forward strand.
TGTGATCGTCCAGTACAGAAAAGCAATGGTCAGGGCGCTGGCCAGGGCAGACATGATGTTGATCCACTTGGCTACCTGGGTCGCATCACTGGCAAACATGGCGAAAAAATTCGAGACCAGCATGAAAATAGGTGCT
>JAZGGT010000695.1:0-2036 GCA_036480555.1 Bacteroidales bacterium
TCCTCTGTCTGCTGTATTTGTGTGGTTAATATACGTTTGCGGTCAAGATAAGCGATGTAGTCCTCCTGCCATGCCCGTTTTGATTCACTTATAAATCTTACCTTTTCCTGATTTGCCTTATTCCTGCTGAATGTCAGGTCATCATATTCTTTTTCGCTGATTAATCCAGCCTTATACAGTCCGGTTTGCCGTATCCATTCCTTATGGGCTTTTTCAAACATTAATATCAGGTAATCCAGGTGGTGACAGTATTCCTTCCAGGCAGTCCTGAATTTCTGCCGGACCGGGACGGTCAATGGATCGCTTAACAGTCCCCTGAGGTCAGTGAGGTATTGATCCGCATCTGTAAGTTCCATTTTCAGTAATTGAAGATTCCTGGAAGCATCGAACGACCTTACCTTCAATATCGGATCTGACATTTTGATATAATCACCTTCAGAGATGTACACCTCTTCAACCATACCCGAGATGAAGGGGATGATATTTGCTTTCTCCTGCCTGGGACGAATGATCCCTTTACCGGAGACAGATACCTGTACCCTTACCAGCGGTAAACTGATCAATACTCCTGCAATGAGGAGGAGGCAAAGGTAGTAGATGACCCTGCTCACCGGACTGATACTAACCAGAAAGGCTGGAAGGTTTTGCGTGAATTGATTATATGATTCCCTTTCCGGTTGCATGAATGCCCGTGGCTACATAAACCATCCTTTAATAACTTCCCAGTTCCTGAATATCAGTGAGAAGATGATGAATGACACTATGGTCAATATGACCAGCAGCAAGATGTCTCTTTTTTTCATAATGAACATTGTTTAAGGCAGGATACCCATCGGGATACCCTGCCATATTACAAATTACGATTCAAGAAATGATGTACAGACCCAATCTGCAATGGCAAAGGAGGGACCATTCATTCCCCCGGCTGCAATGCCCAGGAACCGCAGTACCCTGCCTGCATCGTATGCAAAACTACTTCCACCGCAAATAGCCATACTTTCCTTAGTTGATAGATCTCTGAAAGACAGTGAAATACACTTTGATTTTTCCATTTTTATTATTTTTTTGAAGTTTGTTTAACCAGGAATAGCAGTTAATTTACCGGCGGCCTGCCTGCCAGTCCCGCTTTAAAATTTTCCCAGTCCCTGAAAATTTGTGCTGAAGCAGCTACTGTGGCACCTGCCACAATGGCAAAAATAATGGGTGGAAAGCCACCCCGGGTTGCCTGGATTTCCTGATCATCCAGGGGGGTAAAAAAACTTGTTGTGAAAGGAATTGTTTTCATTTCATGGTGTTTTAAGTTTAACAATAGTTTAAAAAGGAGCTGGCCTGCTCCATACAGTTCAGCCAAACATTATTCGGGATCCCATCGACCCTTAATGTCAGGCTTGCAAAAAAATCATTCAGGCAGGTGAAAAAAATAAATCAGTTTGACATGGGGAAGAATGTCTGGAAGATCAGGGAAATCCTGTTCCATCCTACCAGGACAAGGGTGACAGCAATGACGAGAAGCAGATAGATCAACAACTTTCTGGCAGGTATTTTTCGCTGGGTCGGTTCAAGCTTTACCATTTCTCCTCGTTATTCATATCGCAGGGAATCTACCGGATTTGCCAGTCCTGACCGCATCGCCTGGTAGCTGACCGAAAATGCTGTGATGGCCAGGGCCATGATCGCTGTAAGAGCAAATTCCCACCACTGGATGTTAATATGATAGGCAAAATTGTCAAGCCACTTATTCATGAAAAAATATCCCAGTGGCAGAGCAATGATCAATGCAAATATCACATAAATTATGAAATTCCTGGACATCTGGAGGGCGATTTTCAGTACACTGGCTCCCATGGCCTTACGTATCCCCATCTCCTTGGTTTTTAATTGGGCAGTAAAGGCTGAGAGTCCAAAAAGACCCAGACAGGAAATAAATACAGCAAACAGGGCAAATGCCTGAAGCAATTCTTTCAGACGTTTTTCAGCCTGGTAATTCTTGTTGAAATTGTCTTCTATGAAGGTGAAATCCATTGCGTATCCCTCTG
>JAZGGT010000696.1:0-2357 GCA_036480555.1 Bacteroidales bacterium
GAGGTTAGGTTAAAGTAGGTTAGGTAGCAGTCAAACAGGATAGTTCCCCGTCCTGTTTGACTGTTTATTACCATTCTATGGAATTCTTACCTATATTGCCTTTTGTTTTTATCCATTGAATAACCAGACCAGCCAATATGCGAAACCTGATTCCTGTTATAATTGTCCTTTCCCTGGCTGCCAGCTCTGTAGCCTGTAAACAACAAAAAGAAGAAAAACTTCCCAATATTATATACATTTTTCCGGATCAATACCGGAACTATAGCCTGGGGTTCTGGTCGCAAGCCGGCCATGCGAAGTACCTGCAGGGAAGTCCCGATCCGGTTTCAACACCGGCATTGGATAAACTGGCCAGTAATGGAATAGTATTTAACCGGGCTGTAAGCAATTACCCGCTTTGCAGCCCCTACCGTGGCATGCTCCTGTCCGGTATGTATCCTGACCAGAACGGACTGACTACCAATTGCAGGGATGACCGGGATGTACAATTAAAAACAGATGCGGTTTGTATCACCGACATTTTTGCACAGGCAGGGTACAATGTCTCCTATTTCGGAAAATGCCACTGGCAGAAGACAGAACCTTTGTTTGATACGAACGGAACTTATGTGGGTTCAACACAAGCCCCTGGAGGCCATTATATTAACAGGTATGATACTTATGTTCCACCTGGTCCTGACAGGCATGGTATTGATTATTACTTTCAAGTCCTGAAAGACAACCATTTCAATCCGCTTGTTTATTCAAACGACCCGGAAGCCATTGAAGGTAAGAAAGACGGTGAATTACATATGCCAGGAAGGTTTTCGTCTGAGCTGGAGTCTGAAAAAATTATAGATTATCTCTCCAATACGCATGGACAACGAGACCCGGAAAAACCATTTTTCATGATCTGGTCCCTAAATCCTCCTCATAATCCCTGGACTGAAGCCAGTACCTATATGGATTTCTACGATCAATACACAGAATCTGGAAAAGTAAACTTGGACCAGCTTCTAACCCATGAAAATGCAGACACCACCATTGGGAAATATGCACCCTACTATTTTGCCAATGTTAGCGCCGTGGATCATTTTATCGGAAAAGTGCTGGATCATCTGGATGAATTAGGGCTGACAGAAAATACCATTATTGTTTTTTCGTCAGACCATGGTGAGATGCTGGGCAGTCACGGGAAGCGGGGAAAGAATATTCCCGAGATCGAAGCTTTTAATATTCCTTTCATCATTAAATGGGGAGACAGGTTCAGACACCGTGTGGAAGATTTGATCTTAAGTGTTCCGGATGTAATGCCTACACTGCTCGGACTGGACGGAATAGAAGATAAGATCCCGGTTGAAGTCCAGGGAAAAAACTATGCAGGAATCCTTCAAAGTCATGGTACTGATCCACTGGGTAAACCAGGATCTGCCCTATTTATCAATATGAATTCAAGAGGTGTTTATACAGGAGATCAAATGTTTATAGTCAGGGAAAATGAAGGTGAACTGGCAGAAGCATATGTTTACGACAATATTACCGATCCTTATCAGCAAAATAAAGTTCCTTTCGAAGAGGTAGAAAACGGCCAGGAATTAAGAGCCGAACTATTCCGATTTCTAAGGGAAACAAATGACAGGTGGTACCAGGAAAAAATCTGTTCGGATTTCCTTTCTTACTAAATAGTTATGAGATACATTATATGGCTATTGATCATTCTTGCCACACAGGCATGTTCAAGCAGTAAACAAAGAGAGGCCAAATCTCCCAACCTGCTCTTTATCATGATGGATGACCTGGGCTACGGCCATTTTGGTCCGAATAACATGGACCTTACAGTCGATGAATTTAATCCCTGGTTTGTCAGGCTGGTGAATGAAAACCAGGACTATTCCCCGGAACAGTCCCTTGCCTTCTCAAAGTCTGCAACACCCACCATGAGCAGGCTGGCAAGTGAAGGAGTATTATTTACCCATGCCTTTACCAGCAGTAATTTATGTGCCCCTTCCAGGCTGGGCATTGCCACCGGAATACAGCAAAACCGGCTGGGTGTTTACCGGAACCTTGATTGCGAGGCCAGGGGACTGGACCAGGGCAGCCACCTGGCAGAAGTTTTGCAGGACATGGGCTATGCCACTGCCCATATAGGCAAATGGCATATCGGACAACGTGACAGAACAATCATCGACAGGCTGGCGGACAGCCTGGGACTGGATATGAAATTGGACCGCTGGGGAAATTTGAACAAGGACCCGGAAGTTCACCGGGCATTTATGAATTCAGGGTACCTGGGATCTGTGATAGATGAAGACAACCCGCGGCAGAACGGGTTTGACTATTATTATGGATATAATTACTGGGCGAGCCAGTTCTACAAT
>JAZGGT010000697.1:0-5463 GCA_036480555.1 Bacteroidales bacterium
ACTATGGCAACAGGATAGTATTCGATAGTAAGGGTTATCTCTATTTCAGCATAGGTGACCGGGGCGCACAGGACCAGGCACAGGATCCTTCAAGACCCAACGGTAAAATCCACAGGATCTTTCCAGATGGGAGCATCCCGGAAGATAATCCCTTTAATGGCAAGGGATTACCAACACTATACACTCTCGGCAACCGGAATCCCCAGGGAATTTCCATCCATCCTGTTACGGATGAAGTATGGTCGGTTGAACACGGTCCACTTGGAGGAGATGAACTAAACCTTATCCAGAAAGGTAAAAACTATGGCTGGCCCGTGATCACCTATGGAAAGAACTACAATGGAACCATCATCACAGAATATACACGGAAAGAGGGCTATGAGCAACCCATCCTGTACTGGAAACCATCCATTGCAGTTTGCGGGATGGAATTCTACCAGGGAGAGGCCTTTGCCCTGTGGCAGGATAATTATTTGCTTGTGTGTGCTCTGAAATATGAAGAGGTAATTCTACTTAATATTGAAAAGGACCGGGTAATGCACCAGGAGGTGATTCTGAAAAATGCCGGCAGGGTAAGGGATGTGGGGATGGATCCGGAAGGGAATATTTATGTTGTCGTCAACCAACCTGACAGGGTGATCAAATTAAGTCCTAAAGCCGAGAGATAGAGTATTCCTCATTACTAATCAGTGGGATATGTTAATGATCCGGTCGACGATCTCCAGTCCGGTCAGGGCGTCAATCTGATGATCTCCCTGGGTGTTGGGGAGTGATGTCATGATCACAACCAGGTTTTGTGAAGGTACGATAAATGCAAATTGTCCGCCATGCCCCCACATTAGCTGGATGCTTCTGGAGGGATTGATCCACCAGTAGAAACCAAAGGAAAAATCTTCGCTTGCGACAACTATTTCACTGGTCATTTGTTTGAGCCAATCCGGATCGACAATCTGCTCCCCTTTATAGCGGCCACTGTCGGCCACACAAAGGGCAAATTTGGCCAATTCCCTGGGGGTGGTTTCAATGCCGAATCCACCCAGTGTGATCCCATCCCGGTAACGGATCCAGCTGTAATTACGGAACTCAATTTTGGAAAACAGTACCTCATCCGCCCATTCATCGGTGGGTTTGCCGGCGCGGGACTGAATTATAGCGGAGACCAGCTGTGGATCGCCGTCATTGTAATGAAAATCAGTCCCCGGTTCAGCATACATCGGCCTGCTGAGTACAAAATCAGTGATATCATCCGGGATCTGCCTGAGGACCTTGTCTGTTTGACCTGCTGTGCCTTCATTGCTGTAATCGATTCCGGACCGCATAGTAAGCAGGTTGCGCAGAGTAATATTCTTCTTGTCAGGATGACGGGAGATCTCCTCTGGCAGATATTTTGATATGGGATCATCAATGGATTCAATGAGTCCCTCTTCCAGAGCCTTGCCCGTCAATACACCCATCACCTGTTTGGTGCAGGACCAGATCAGGTGTTTGGTGCTCCTGTCTGCATCGTCTTTCATATATGATTCGGCGATGAGTTTCCCATTGCGGAAAACCAGCATGCTGCGAAACTGCCAGTACAGATTCTCATCATGCATATCCAAATATATGTCTGCAAGTGCTGCTGAATCAACCTTCTCTGCGGTCGGAGAGGATAAATTCAGACCGTCACCAATATTTACCGGCTGAATAGATTTTAATTCCTGGTTCAAGGGATCGGGCCCAAGGCAGGATCCCATACCGCTAAGCAGGGACACCAAAAGTATTAATAGCTGTAAATTCCAGGTTTTCATTATTTTCCCCCTCCGAGTTTTATGCGAAAACTGATGGCATGGACCAGGTATTGCAGCCTGGGTTCTTTCTTAAAATGAAAATATTCCAGATGGTAGGCCAGTGATTTATTGCTGTTTCCTATATGCCTCCATTCCAGTTCAAAATCAGTATGGTTCATAAGGTTGAAACTCCCTGCCTTGAAATTGCTGTGAACATTTCCCATCAGGTCTAAGACATTAAGGGAGTAGTAATAGGTTTCGTTCATTTCAGTGGGACGGGAAACCATTCCGATCAGGGAATTGGCCAGCTGGATCCGGAGGGTCTGGTTCTTTAAACGGGTGTCAACCACAAACCGGGGACCCACATCGTAGAACGTAAACCAGAGCGCATGGCCGCTCTGCAATTCAGGATACAACTGCAAGAAATAGTTCATTGCCAGGTATGGACCGATATATAAAGTGGCTTTTTCATTCAAGACTACAGGAAAACAATACGAAAGTCCAGCCGGTTTCAGATGAACGTTCATCCCCGCAATTCCCTTACTGAATCCCGCTCCAAAGCCAAACGCTGCATCATAACTGAACAAATTGTTCCCTGCGAGTTTCTGCAGGGTATATCCCACCAATATATTGCCTCCATTAAAAACCATACCATAATTCTTCTGGTCTTTGAGTTGAAAAAACTGGGTTTCAAGGGAGATCAGGGAGCTGGTTTGGGTATCCTGGGCAAATCCTGTGCTTATGCTGATCAGCAGTATCAGCGTTAAAGACATTCTCCAGAAATATACCACGGTAGCATTGTGTTTTATAATGTGAATCGGGCAAAATTAAACATTTCATTATTTATAAGAAATTATTACTTTCAAGAAGTCTAAATTAAAACAAATCTGTTATGGCCAAGCAAGATTCACGTTCCAACGAATCAATGTATTATCCCAGTGAAGAGATTATAAAATCCTCCCGGGTGAAGGATTATGATTGCCTGTATAAGGAATCTATAGAAGACCGGGAAAGATTCTGGGAAATTGAAGCCGGGAAGTTAAGCTGGTATAAAAAATGGGACAGGGTGCTGGATGATACAAATAAACCGTTTTATAAGTGGTATACAGGCGGGAAGATCAACATAGTTGCCAATGCCATTGACCGGCATCTGAGTTCTGATACAAGGAACAAACTTGCCCTGATCTGGGAAGGGGAACCAGGAGATGTCAGGACCTTTTCCTTTTTTGCCCTGAACAGAGAGGTATCCAAATTCGCCAATGTCCTGAAGGCCATGGGGGCACAAAAAGGGGATATCATTACCATCTACATGCCCCAGATACCTGAACTCATTATTGCCATGCTGGCATGCGCAAAGATCGGGGCGGCCCATAGTGTTGTCTATGGGGGATTTAGCGTTGAAGCCCTTGCCGAACGGATTTCAGATGCAAAAAGCAATATCCTGGTCACAGCCGATGGCGGGTTCAGGCGTGGTAAGCCGACCAACCTGAAAACCATTGCCAATGAAGCCATGAAACGCTCCCCTACAATAACTGCCTGTATTACTGTCAAACGGACAGGGGAAGAGTGTTACATGGAAAACGACCGTGATTTCTGGTGGCATGACCTGATGAGTATGCCTATCGCCAGTGCGAAATGTGAAACGGAGATCATGGATGCGGAAGATCCCCTGTTTATATTATATACATCCGGTACGACCGGGAAACCCAAGGGACTGGTACATACGCATGGCGGATATACTGTCTATACTTCTACCACCTTCCGCTATGTCTTCGATTACCGCCCGGAGGATCGCTGGTGGTGCGCAGCAGATCCGGGATGGATAACCGGGCACAGCTATATTGTATACTCTCCGATGATCAATGGTGCCACGACTATCCTGTATGAAGGCGCGCCCAACCATCCTTTTCCCAACCGCTGGTGGCAGATGATCGAGAAGTATGGTGTCAATATTCTTTATACCTCGCCGACGGCCATCAGGGGACTCATGAGGTTCGGTTCCTCCTGGGCGGACCGCCATGATCTGAGTTCTCTAAGGTTGCTTGGTTCGGTCGGTGAACCTATTAATCCCGAAGCCTGGAAATGGTATTATGAAGTGATTGGCAAGAATCGTTGCCCTATTATGGATACCTGGTGGCAGACCGAGACAGGAGGGTTCATGATCACCCCATTGCCCATTACACCTTTGAAGCCGGGATCAGCCACCAAACCATTTTTCGGAATTGAAGTTGATGTGGTGGATGAAAAAGGAAAATCAGTAAAATCTGGAGATGAAGGCAACCTGGTGATCAAGAACCCCTGGCCGGGTATGGCCCGGACCATCCTTGGGGATCCCGACCGGTTCATAGAGCAATACTGGAAACTATATGAAAAACAGGGATGGTACCTTACCGGAGATTCTGCAAAGATCGATGAAGATGGGTATTTCTGGATCATCGGCCGAAATGACGATGTATTAAAGGTGAGCGGATACCGCCTGGGATCGGCGGAGATCGAGAGTGCACTGGTCAGTCACCCGGCTGTTACTGAGGCGGCTGCCATTGGCCTGCCTGATCAGCTCAGAGGGAATATCATCCACGCCACCGTCATCCTGGCCACAGGAATATCTGGTTCTGATGAGTTAGCAGCCGAGCTGAAAAAACATGTCCAGAAGGAAATTGGTCCCATAGCAAAACCCGAGTTTGTAGTATTTGAGGAATCCCTGCCCAAAACACGCAGCGGCAAGATCATGAGGCGTGTGCTCAAGGCCAGGGCTCTGGGACAGGATGAGGGTGACATTTCCACCCTGGAGGAATAGGCCGGAACCCGGGGATAACGATTTTCTATAGTTCCCAGCCAACGGTTGTCGTGAAATAAAAATCATTTTCTGATACACCGGTAGCCGGTTGGTTATCGTAGTTATGAGTGTATCCGAGTTTGATGAAAAAATCAAGGGGAAGATCATATTTCAGATCGATTTTGAAATCCAGTCTGATCCTTCCTCTCTCAGTGATACCTGGATAAAAATAAGTATTGGTCAGCAGACTGAAATCCTCAATATCAAACAGGTTTAAATCAAGTCCGAATGCTCCTTCCAGACTGTTTCGGAGGGGTGTGTCATCGATAAATTGTTCATTGGTCCATGCAAGACCTGCTGAGGTGCCAAAATAGATCTTGTTGGTGTTTACAACAAAATACCCGGCACTGGCATTAGTAGTGGAACGTAATTTTAATTTCTGCTCATCGGACTGCAGGAATTTCGCAGAAAGATTCAGGTACCATGAATTTTCCAGCAGCAGCCTGCCGCCAATATTTGCCTCCGTTCTGCGGGTCCTGACACTATCCTGTATGCTTCTGACAACATCGTAGGATGCATCTGATCCCCAGTATCTGCCCATATAGCCAAAATTACCTTTTGAGGTCAATTGCCTTAGATCATTGGCTTTTGCCAGGGTTATACCCAGGTCAAAGGATGCATCGAAGCGACCCAGGAAGGTATTTTTAACTTCCTTCAGAAATACAATATCCATCCTCCTTGCAGACTTCATTCCACCCATTTCGAAGATCAGGACCCTGCTGCTGTCCGTCGGGTCAGATTTTATGGACCCGTTGATCCTGTCTCCTCCAGAAAGGGAAATCATAAATGTACCGGTGGTATAGATTTCCCTGACCTTATTCCATTCTATGGTGAAATCCTTGTCACTGTAGTCTGTTTCTA
>JAZGGT010000698.1:0-4490 GCA_036480555.1 Bacteroidales bacterium
AATACATAGGCGGGATCTGTGCACAGGGCTGTGCGGAATATTCCAGGAAGGAATTGGATGTATTGACGGACTTTGTAAAACGTCCCCAGATAGGAGCCAAAGGATTGATCTATATAAAATACAATGAAGACGGTACCTTCAAATCAACCGTAGATAAGTTCTTCAGTGCAGAAGATTTGAAGTCACTCGCAGACCAGTTGCAGGCAAAACCAGGTGACCTGATACTGATCCTTGCGGGCGAACAATCATCCACTTTGAAGGCACTTTCTGAATTAAGGCTTGAGATGGGAACCCGGTTGAACCTGAGGGACAAAAATACATACCGTCCGCTCTGGGTGGTTGATTTTCCATTACTGGAATGGAATGAGGAATCCGGACGCTTTCATGCCATGCACCATCCATTTACCTCACCTAAAATGGAAGACCTGGAGCTTTTTGACATGGAACCAGGGAAGGTGCATGCAAATGCTTATGACCTGGTAATCAATGGAGTAGAAATAGGGGGCTGATCCATCAGGATACATTATGAAAAATTGCAGAAGCTGATGTTCAAAAAACTTGGTTTTACCGATTAGGATGCCGTGGAGAAATTCGGCTTCCTGATGAGCGCCTTCCGGTATGGTGCTCCTCCACATGGAGGCATAGCCTTTGGATTTGACCGCTGGGTGGCTCTTTTTGCTGGATTGGACTCCATCCGGGATGTCATTGCCTTCCCGAAAAACAACTCCGGCCGTGATATGATGATTGATACACCGTCAGGTATTTCTGATGAACAGCTCAATGAACTCAATCTTTTATTAGGGCCTGATAAAGATTAAGCTCACGGAGTAAACTATTAACCATTTTTTGTTGAAAAGTTCTAAAGCAACTTTTGTGTGGTTTCTTAAAATCATTTCTAATTTAACCGCCATAATTCTCAACCAATCACACAATGCTGAAGTTAAAAATTGAGAATGGGGTTTATAAAATTTCATTCCACAAGATCAACAGGTTGAATTCCCTTGTTGCTGATCCACTGCGTGAAGAACTGTGCAAAATTGTTTCCAAGCCCGGCAGGGAAGTAATGCTCAGTATGAAAGGGATCAGTTTTATTGATAGTTCAGGCTTAGAGGCCATCATGGCTGTCGTTAACCAGGCCAGTGAGATTGGCAGCAGATTCAGGATCTGTAATGTCTCAGGGGATGTGTATGAACTGCTAAAGCTAATGAAGCTTAAGATAACGCTCGAGATCTATCCAGTCAAAGCAAGGGAATATATTCACGCCGTCTGAATACCTATTGTACCTGGATGATCTTCTCGTTACTTCCGATCTTACCTTCCGTGGATATTCCTTCCACGACTATATTGAAGGTTGAACTTATATCCGAACAATAAAAACTGATCTGTGCTAATCCGGTAGAATCAGTCCTGATATTTGGATCCCAGTAAAGCGTAGTTCTGTAATCTTCCACCAGGTCGTCGAACCGGGTCCCGTATTTTGGAGAATAAAACTCCCTGGGTCTATGGTAGCCGAGCATATCGAACTTCAATATCCCTTTGATTATAAACCTGCCCCTGATCGTAAAAATAGCGATGACACCATTGGCTCCCCTCGCTCCATAAATGGCTGCACTGGGTCCTTTCAGCACCTCTATCCTTTCCACATCCATGGGGTTCATACTCTGGACAGCTGACACATCAACAGGGATATTGTCAATCAGGTACAGGGGTTCATTACTGCCAATAAAGGTTGAGGGTCCACGGATCAGCACATTGTTGCCACTAACCATAACGCCGGGAATCCTGCCCTGTATCATGTCCAGTACTGAAGTATAGGTCCTCATATCATCAGTTATTTCGAGTACATAATCAGGTGTGCGGTAGATTCCCTCACTGACCACCTGCATGGTATCTATTTCTTCCTCTGGTTGGGGTTTAAACCTGTTAGTTCCCCTGACGATCATATCCCTGGAGTAGGAAGAAAAGATCTGTTCTGTTTCCGGCAGGTCATTGTCATTGATGTAAATGACCAGGTTTTTCTTCCCGTTTTTTCTGCGCGCAGTAATCTCAACCTGAATGGTGTCTTCATAATCCGGAAGATCGAAAAAATACTGGCCGCGATTGTTTGTACGTGTTACAAATACATCATTGAATTCACTCACGACGGTAAGGGTCACTGGCAGGTCTTTCAAAGGGCGATCAAAGAGTTCCTTGGTGATTCTTCCGTGAACGGAGATGTTCTTCTGGATGGGATACTGGATCTCCAAAAGGTTTTCATTCATGACATCATCCCAGACAAATCTTCTCCAACCCTGTGTCATCAGCAGGTAGTCCAGTGCCTCATCTGCATCCTGGTTATTTTCATCAAAATAATATTCCGGTTTCTCAATACGCCCGGCCAGGTCGGATGAAAGCAACAGGTTGGTGATGATCCCCGATTGAAAATCAGCGGCATTATTAACCAGGTCACGGTCTGAAACGGCCAGTGAGAAATTTCCTGCCACAGGATTGCTCTGCTGGTCCATAACCATTAGGGTAATGTCAACCTTCTCCCTGGCTTTGAATTCTGATTTTTGTTTCAAAACGGCAATGCGCAGCAGGTCTTCAGACCTGACAAAAACCAGCCTTTCACAACGTGGCTCACGCTGGTGGTCGAAGAGGGTAATATGAAGAATCCCGCTGGGGGCATCATTGAGAGGGATATCCAGGGTCCTGCTCCCCTTGGCCAGCTGTACCTGTCCCCTGTAGAATACCTTGCCCCTCATATGGCAGGCAACCATGACAATCGGATCTGGGAGGGTGCTTGTAATGCTTAATTTCAGCTGTTTGTCCCGGTTCTCCAGTACGCTGAGAACGTAGCCTGACTCCAGGGTTTCAGGTAAATCGAACCGGTAATCCTTGCCATTTGCCGTCACTACCTCAGCATGGTATTTCTTTCCTGCTTCCGGAACAAAGCTGAAGGTCCCCATACCAAGGTGCTCACTGCTTATGGAGCTGATGATCTTTTTCTTATTATCCAGGATTATCCCTTCAATGTCTATGCCAAGTCCGAGTTCATTTACAGCCTTGAATGCAATCCTGCTTTCCAATCCGTCTACCAGATAGCCACCCTCGGGAAAGAACTGAATATCAGCCTTTTTTGACTTACGCATGCTTTTTTTCTTATGCCTCTTATTGGCCAGTTTGTCATCCCTGTAGAGGGTGAGACTATGCTCGCGATTCCAGATATTAATATCGCGCTGAAAGAAGTACTCCTGGCCGAAATTTCGCATCCAGTTGGTGTATGCCCTGATCTGGTACAATCCCTCAGGAATGGTATCGGGAAGGAAAAAATCACCATTTGCAAAGCCGCGATCCAGCTTGACCATCTGTATCATGGTGGAGACGCCAAATGTGTTAACCAATTCAACGATGAGGATTTCACTTATGGTATCAGCTTTGTGGGTTCTTGCATCCACCAGGTAAGCCTTGTACCAGATCTTTTCACCTGCATGATAGGCTACATTATCCAGATGCAGGTAGGCCTTCTGCTGCGGATACCGCTTGTAATAGTTTTCCAGTTTTTCGGCCAGGTTGGGAAATGGGATCTGGGGCTGATAAACCAGGCCCAAGGATAATAATCCGATAGCTCCGGCAAGAAATGTAAACAGTTTAACTCTCCTTTTCATAACCTTCTGTATATAATTTCTCTAATACTATGATACACGGGAGCCAATTTACCCTATCATCAGCTGCCTGTTTTTAATAACTCTTCCCAGTATTCCAGGGCCCTCCGGGTATGAGGTATAACAATCGTTCCCCCTACAAGATTCGCCACGGCGAATATTTCCATGATTTCTTCCGTGGTAAGCTTATGTTCGAAACATTTCTCCAGGTGATATTTTACACAATCATCACAACGCAGGACCATGGAACTTACCAGTCCAAGCATCTCTTTGGTCCTTGCCGTCAGGGCACCATCCATGTAGGCATTGGTGTCAAGGTTAAAGATCCTTTTAATCACCTTGTTATCCTGCGCAAGCAGTTTTTCATTCATTTTCTCCCGGTAAGACCGGAAGGAATTAATCATTTCAGTCCCCATATGATGATTGGTTTGCGTTTGATTTAGATTTACTGGCATATGTTCCGACAATCATAGCGACCAGTATGGCCACATACATGGGACCGACAATGCATAACAGGATAGAAAGGGCTCTGGCTTCTTGGGTAAGGGGTAAAAGATCCCCGTAACCCAGGGTGGTCATGGTAACAAAACTAAAGTATAGTGCCTCAAGCATATCAATCCTTTCCGTGATATTATAAGATCCAGGGTAGAGCAGGGAAATGGCTATGGTTAGGAAACCGCCAATATAACCTATTAAAATATAACCACTCAAGGCTGCGAAAAGAACATCCTTGCGGACTTCAGTAGCCGTCTGGATTGATTTGAGTGTCATGATCAGTAACAGCACAAGGACAGGCGCCGAGAGCAAGGCCCTCAGCGTGTTGACCATCTCACCCTCGGGATTGAA
>JAZGGT010000699.1:0-3504 GCA_036480555.1 Bacteroidales bacterium
GTTGGGGATGGCCCGCATAAATGCCAGGTCGAAGACCCCATGATGGGTAGCCCCATCATCACCAACCAGTCCCCCTCGATCAAGGAAGAAAATAACCGGCAGCTTCTGGATGGCGACATCATGGATAACCTGGTCATAGGACCTTTGCATAAAGGTGGAATAGATATTGCAGAAAGGAACCATACCCTCGATAGCAAGCCCGGCTGAGAAGGTTACCGCATGCTGTTCAGCAATGCCAACGTCATAGGTCCGTTCTGGAATCTCGTCCATCATAATCTTGAGGGATGAGCCAGTCGGCATGGCCGGGGTGATCCCGATGATTTTTTCATTTTTACGGGCAAGTTCAAGCAGGGTATGACCGAAAACATCCTGGTAACGAGGTGGTCGTTTAGTCTCCCGTGAAACTAGGAATTGCCCTGTCTTTTTATCGAACCTGCCAGGTGAATGAAAAGCTGTCTGATTCTGTTCCGCCTGTGGAAATCCTTTACCCTTCTGGGTTTTCACATGGAGCAGTTTGGGTCCCTGAATATGTTTCATATCCTTCAGGATACCCGTCAGGTGGAGGATATCATGTCCGTCAACCGGTCCAAAATACCTGAAATTCAAAGACTCAAACAAATTGCTCTGCTTCAGGAACATGGATTTTACGCCATGCTCGATCCGCTGGGCATAACGCTGTGCATCGGGTCCCAATTTACTGAGAGCCCCCAGTATGTTCCAGATATCCTTCTTGAAGCGGTTATATGTTTTGGAGGTGGTGATATCGATCAGGTATTCTTTGATGGCCCCCACATTCGGATCTATGGCAATGTTGTTATCGTTTAATATTACAAGGAGGTTGGAATTTTCACTCCCGGCATTATTAAGTCCCTCAAAAGCCAATCCCCCTGTTAAAGAACCGTCCCCGATCACAGCAACGACCTGCCTATCCTCATGTTTCAGGTGTTGGGAGGCAAGTGCAATACCCAGTGCAGCCGATATTGAAGTGGAGGCATGGCCGACACCAAATGCATCATACCGACTCTCAGTCGGTTTTGGGAAACCACTGATACCCTTGTATTTGCGATTAGTGTGAAATATTCCCTTACGGCCTGTAAGGATCTTGTGTCCGTAAGCCTGGTGTCCCACATCCCAGATGATCCTGTCCTCGGGTGTGTTAAAGACATGGTGCAGGGCGACGGTAAGTTCAACCACGCCCAGACTGGCCCCAAAATGACCTGGATTGGAAGAAACAATATCGATGATAAACTCCCTGAGTTCCCTGGATAATTGTATGAGATCATCAGGACCAAGTTCTTTCAGGTCTGTCGGTGAATTGATACTGTCCAGTATGGAAAACTCTTTGTCTGACAAAACAAAATGATTGGAATACAAAGATACATTTTAATCACTAAAAGCTCATATTTAATAGGCTAAAACCTTGCTGATGAATAAACCCGTAATTACATCCACTCAATCGATAAGGATAATCGGGTTCCATTGCCCATAGTTAATAACTTCTGTAAAAGCCCATTTAGTCTGAGGCAATTAATTTTTATATTGGCAGGTTAAGGGTATAATGATTGAAATCAATGCGAGAAAAAAAACTTTTTATTATTACAGGCCTCATTTTTTTGATTTTTGCATCCTCCTGTGTGACTACAAAAAATTACAAGCAAATGGAGGATCAAAAAAACCAGTTGAATGGTGAACGAAACGAACTGTTTGCTGAGAATGAGCAACTGACGGTCGACAATGCTGAAATGCAGGCCAAGATCGAATCCATGGAATCAGAAATGGTGGAGATAGAGGCGTGGAAAGCAGAAACCCAGGAGGATTACGATAAGCTGAAAGCCAGCTATGACGAGCTGGACAGGAGGTACGGTGACCTGAAGGAATCCCAGGATGCCCTGTTAAAGGGGCATACACGTGAAACCAAGCGACTGCTGACACAGTTGCAGAAAACACAGGAAGATTTGCTGGTAAAAGAGGACCTGCTTAAAGAGCTGGAGGAAAATGCTGCGCGGAAAATGTACGATGCTGAAAGGCTAAGGGCTCAGCTCGAAGAACGAAATCAGCGGCTGGTGGAACTGGAACAGATACTGAATGCTAAGGAGGCCCAGATGAAATCTCTCAAAGATGCCATATCAGCTGCATTGTATGGCTTTGAAAAAGAGGGCTTATCTGTTTATTCCAAGAATGGAATGGTGTATGTCTCGATGGACGAAAAACTTCTGTTCAAAACCGGCA
The DNA here is from genome assembly GCA_036480555.1 of Bacteroidales bacterium. Taxonomy (GTDB): domain Bacteria; phylum Bacteroidota; class Bacteroidia; order Bacteroidales; family SM23-62; genus SM23-62. The sequence goes on from JAZGGT010000699.1 coordinate 2,230, forward strand.
GCATCCAGGTTGATCCGAGGGGCGTGCAGGCCCTGAAAACAATGGCGGGGGTCCTGGAAGACAACCCGGATATTAAGATCACTGTCGAAGGACATACAGACGATGTGCCTGTCAGGACGAATGCCTCTTTTGCAGACAACTGGGACCTCAGTGTAAAAAGGGCTACTTCTATTGTAAGGATACTGCTGGATAATTCTTCCATTGATCCTATAAGGCTGGTGGCATCAGGACGGGGAGAGTTTTTACCGGTTGATCCTGGAGGAACATCTGAAGCCAGGCAAAAAAACAGGCGGACGGAAATCATCCTCACTCCCCGCCTGGATGAACTATACCAGCTCCTCGAATAACAGGGATGAATTGATGATGTTTTCTGATTTCCTGAACCGGGTCAGCTCTTTGTCTATCCGAAAGGCCCTGAACATTGCACTGGTACAGTTATCCTATTTCCTGTCAGTGCTCCTGAAAAGGCCCCTGGTATGGGGAAAACCCTTTTTTATCAGCCTGGAACCGGCAGCTATCTGTAACATGGCATGTCCGCAATGTCCAACCGGAACAGGTGATGTTAAGCGGAGTAAAAAATTCCTGGATCTAAACACCTGCAAGGATATCGTGGATGAAACAGCCAGGACAACGGCTATCCTAAGCCTTTATCATCAGGGAGAACCACTGCTGCATAAGTCATTCGCAGATATGGTAAAATATGCAACAGACCGTAAGATTTATACCGTGACATCGACAAACGGACAGTTACTTAGTGAGGAAGTTTGTGGGAGCCTGGTGGAAGCCGGATTGGATCGTATCATTATTTCCCTGGATGGCACTGACCAGGAATCATACAATAAATACCGTGTGGGAGGGGATTACGAAAAGGTTATTGCAGGCATCAGGTTGCTGTCTGAGGCAAGAAAGGCAAACAGAAAACCTTATATTATCATCCAATTCCTGGTTTTCAAACATAACCAGGACCAGGTTGCTGAGATAAGAAAGCTTGGCAAAAGGCTTGGCGCTGACCGGGTCATGATTAAATCGGCCCAGATCGAATATCCTGAATCGATTCATGAATGGATGCCGGTTCACAAAAAGTACAGGAGATACATGAGAAATAGCGAGGGGGATTGGATGCTGGGAGGAAAGTTGAAAAACCGATGCCGGCGCCTGTGGTACACGACTGTTATTACCACTGACGGACTGGTCGTACCTTGCTGCTTTGATAAACTGGCGAAATATCCTATGGGGAACATTGGAACAGAAACCATCAGCCAGATCTGGAAAAAC
>JAZGGT010000700.1:0-10055 GCA_036480555.1 Bacteroidales bacterium
TTCATCCAGGGAAGGTTTTCATGCCTGTAGAAAGGACCGAGCGCTATCCGGAGGTCCTCCATCTTTTGCTTGTCAAACGGTTTGAATTCCTTTAGCAGTGCCAGGTTTTCCTTAAGCACCTCAAGGCTGCTGTGACCGATATTGGCCAGAGTAAAATGATCCAGGGTAAGGGCATACCGGACCAGGTCAGATACTGCCAGTCCCTCGACAGTCTCTCTCGGACGGACCACCTTCATGGCAACCACACCCATTCCCTTATTGGCCGCAAAGGGTACGGGAAGTTCCTCAAATTTTTCTTCACCGCTGGGGACCTGGTGATTAAGGGCAATCATCATCACCTCGAAATCATATAATTCTGCCGCTCTTTTCATCCCTGCTGCCGATGTATGCCCTGTAAATCCAATATGTTTAATAATGCCCTGGTCCCGGTACTGATGCAGTACTTCTAGAACTTTGCCTTGCTCTCCCAGTTGTTCGGCATCTTCCACGGATTGAATGGAATGAACATGCAACAGATCAATATAATCTGTTTGCAGTCTCTCCAGGCTTCTTTCGATGGTTACCTTTGCCTCATCTGCTTCACGCTCGCCGACCTTTGAAACCAAAAAAACTTTATTTCTCCTGTCTTTCAACGCCATACCAACTCTTTTTTCACTTGAAATTTGATCATTTCCATAGTTTGCTGCCGTATCCCAATAGTAAAGACCGTTATTAAAGGCATATTCAATGATTTCAAGAGCTTCATCATCATTTTCAAAAACCATCCATCGACTTCCGCAGCCGAAGCCCAGGCGTGGAACTACCACACCGGTATTTCCCAGGATGCTGGTTGGCAATCCTTTGGGATCAAATGGGGATGAACTGCATCCAGCAAGTGGTGCAATTGCGACAGCAGCAGATGCAGCAGCAGTCGTTTGAACGAATTCCCTGCGTGTAATTTTCTTTTTCATAATTTAAAGATTTAGATTTTTCATTTTTCGATGATATTTTATTGAGACCAATCAGTGGGTTCCCGGTCCCAGCGATGCCTGGCCAGTTCCTCCAATAAACCAGTATCCAAAGGACCTGCTTCACTGGTGGCAATATTCATTTCAGCATGATGAAGTTTCCTCATTCCCGGAATAATCGTACTTACGGCCGGCTCACTGAGTATAAACCGGAGTGCCATTTCCGCCATGGACATGCCAGTTGGAATAAGTGGCTTCAGAGCATCTGCATGTTCAACGCTGTGTGTAAGGTTTTCGGGGACAAAATAGGTATTTCGCCAATCGCCTTCGGGCCAGCTACTGTCTTTCGCCAATTGACCGGTCAATGAACCTTCATCGAAGGGAACCCTGGCAATCACACCAATATTTTTTTCTTTGCAGGCAGGGAACAATTCGTCTTTGGGATCTTGATCAAAAATGTTATAAATCACCTGCACTGTGTCAACCAGACCACTTTTTACGGCTTCAATTCCGTTCCATGGTTCCCAGCGGTTTAAACTGATCCCGATTGCGTGGAAAAGGCCCTGGGATTTCAGGTCCACCATTTTCGCTGCCCAGTTGTCATCTTTCAGCCAGGTATCTTCCCAGGTATGGAATTGCATCAGATCAAATGAATCCAGGCCTGCATTTTGAAGGCTTTTCTCAACGTATTCCTCAATATGGTCGGGTGGAAAGCAATCTTCCAGGGTATGTTCCCGCTTGCTGGGCCATTTGAAGTTTTTAGGCGGGATCTTGGTAGCGGTATGGATTTTCCTGTCCGGATTCGACCTGACCAGTTCTCCAAGCAAACTTTCACTCTTTCCAGCACCGTAACCCCAGGCAGTATCAAAAAAATTACAGCCAAGATCGACTGCATGTTGTAATGAACGCATTGATTCTTCATCATCGGATCCTGTCCACCCAGCCATGCCCCACATTCCATAACCGATTTCACTTACCTGCCAATCGGTTCTTCCAAATTTTCGATATTTCATGCTATGTTCCTTCGAAATAGGATCAATTTTTCAGTTGAAAGATACTAAGAATAATATGGGTGACAAAGGAGGCATTGTCAAATCCTAGTTAATCCAGTATGATAATTTAATGACCAATCCCCTGTTCTTGCTATAAAAATTCCCAGGATATGCATTCTCAGTATAAACAATAAACAGATCTGAGACCGGAGCGAATCGCCACTGGAACCGCATATTTACATTTATGTTGTCGATTTGATTATTGTATTGAAAAAATGTTGTGAGGAATAGCTTATCGGTAAACGTAATATCCAAGCGGGGCCCAACAAGCAGAAAATCAGCACTTGTATATGGCTCGGGAAGCATGATCTTATGGTAGGATGCCACCATGGCAAGGCTTCCATAGGGTTGAACCCGAAAATTAACTTCAGCGTTCAGATTCAGGCGTGTTCCGTTGAAATACCCACCATACCGTGCAGTAAGCATGTAATTAAAAAGCTTCCGAGAATCAGACGCATAGGTTAGTTCTATCTCCTTCCACCAGAATTCACTGCCTGCTGCCAGGGTATCACCTCCGGTATTAGTAGGATCAAAGGGTTCTAATAGTTTTACATAGCCATCTTCATACTCAAGTGATATCCTGCTCCGGTTCATCCATTCCAGCGCGTAGCCCAACTCAATTTCACGGTCGGTTAATGAAAGCTCCGGCGTAAAAAAGGCCTCTGCCCCAAGTGTGGGCCCGTGATTGGCAATGCGTTCAGAGACTGGAAAAAACTTATACCCAATTACAGGTTGAATCTGGTAATATCCTGTTCTTCGGATGTACCCCATCTCTGCAATATAATCTCCTCCTACATAAGCCTGGCTCAGTCCAGTTGAAAATTGTTGCGTTTTATATGCGATTGCTGCAGCTGCGGAAAACCGTTCCCCCGTCGCGTCGGGATAAAAAGAATGGTGGTAGGAGGCTTTCCCTGTTAAACGGTTGTCATCACTGGCAAGGTTAAAATCTAATCCTGCCACCCGGTTATATTGAAGCCCATTATAATTTAATTTCTCCTGGCTTGTTGTGACCTGTTTATTGGTCAGGAAAAACACAATATTCGAGCGTGAAAGTACTCTTCGTTGCAATGCCACTACACTGTAATTATTTGCCGGAATTGTATCTTTCATACCGGTTTGCATATTCATCAAGCCGATCCGCCAATTGTTTCCGACTGTACCACTAAGCCTTGCTCCTGCCAGAACCGGACTGTCAAGTCCGATTCGCCTGGAGAAAAATGGCCTGATATTCTCACTGCCCAGATTTGCAAACAGATCACTATTCTCCAGAAAAAATTGTCTTTTCTCAGGAAAGAACAGTTCGAACCTGTCCAGGTTTGTCTGTTGCCTGTCTACTTCAACCTGAGAATAATCCGGATTAATGGTAATATCAAGATTCATTGAAGTGGAAAGAATGATTTTGGCATCCAGTCCGGCTGCACCCTTGAACCGTACTGATTCACCAGCCTTATTGTTCTGTATGACTCTGCCCGATAGATAAGGAATTACGGAAAACCTTACACCCGATTTAGGCAGAGGATGATCCCATACCAGTGTCCCTGTATAGGCAAGATCTGCAGATTGAAACTGGCGGGGAACCGGTGCCCAGCTTGATTTCTCATTGCTTTTAAGATCCATTCGGCTGAAATTAATTCCCCAGCTCATATCTTCACCTCTATATCGGATGCTACGGAAAGGAATACTGAATTCAGCGATCCAATAATCTGGATGATTTGTAACTGCTGATCTCCATTTACAGTCCCAATCCAGTGATACAAATCCCCCGTTGGCCTGCATGCCCTCCCATTGGGCACCAGCAGCTGAAATACCGAATGCAAACCCATTAGTACGGTCATTATAGGTATCAATAAATGCAATAAAATTGTCATTCCTTCCAAAACTGAAATCCCGTCGCAACGATTCAACAGGTCTTTTCCCGGGTAAGGTATCGTGACAGATTATGCCCATATAAATATTGGATTCATCATAGTATAGCATCACCTCCGTTTGAGCCTTTGCAAAGCCCGTATCAATGGGAAGAATCCGATAAAAACTATCAGCAATTTCAGCCTGTGACCAGATTTTTTCATCAAGGATCCCGTCAATTTTCAGTTCACTTTCCGCTTTATTTATGGGAATCCTATATTTTTCACGGTTATTTGGAACATCCTGTCCGTATACAAGAAGTTGGCCTCCCAGAAATAGAATGTGAAAAAAAACTAAGGTCACTCTCATAATAATATGCAAATATTCAGGCACCCTGGCAGGTAATCCCCCTGGGGATCAAATAGAGAAGTTTTGATATAGCCAAAAACAGGTGTTATGTCAACAGCAGCATTTGGAGCAGCTATTGACATAAGCAAATTCACTTCGTGTAAGTGATTTATTTTGGATTAAGAATTTTTAATTATTTATTTAATTCCCTGGGGTTTTTACCTTCCCTCCAGTGATCCTCGATTTTCTCCAGTGTAATCCCCTTTGTTTCAGGGATGAATTTATTACCCCAGAATATTGCCAGTACACCAACTGCAGCATAAAGCCAGAAGGCTCCTGCAGCAGAAAGGACATTAACAAGCTTCAGGAAGGTGAAGGCTACGATCCCATTGAACAACCAGTTGGAAAGGGAGCCGATACTCATGCCTATACCCCTGACTTTTAATGGGAAAATCTCCGAGATAATAAGCCAACCCAATGGTCCAAGGCTGACCGCAAAAAAGATTATGTAGATGAACATGCTTGCAACGGTGAAGTATTTGAGTGAATCTCCCAGTGAATCTTCAAAGAAGAATGACAGGCCTACACCACATAATCCCAAGATCATTCCTACCATTCCTATAAAGTATAAAGGCCTTCTGCCCAGTTTATCAAGCAGCATGATGGACACAACTGTAAACAACACATTGACCGCTCCCAGCAGGATGGAAGGAAGTATGGTCAGAGTATTGCTCTCTATACCTGCCATCTTGAATATTTTCGGGGAATAGTAAATAATTGTATTGATACCTGTGAATTGCTGAAAAAACATGATTCCGATAGCAATGACCAGGGCCGTTCTAAGCCAGGGTTTAAATATCTCACTGTAACTGGCCGATTCTGACGCTCTGGCAATATCTGCTTTAATTTTTTGAACGGCTTCTTCAACAAGTTCAGGATCTTCCACTTTGTTTAAGATTTTTCGTCCCTCTTCCTCTCTCCCTTTACTGATCAGCCAGCGTGGAGTCTCAGGTACGAAAAACATGCCTACAAGCAGGATGATGGCAGGAAAAAAACCTACATAAAACATCCACCGCCATGAAAAAGGATTAGCATCATTGGCGATCAGATAGTCGCTGATGTATGACACCAGAATACCGATGGTGATCATTAATTGATTCATCGTTACGAGGGCACCACGGTTCTTTGTGGGTGAAATTTCAGAAATATAGAGGGGTACCGAAAAGGATGCAATCCCGATGGCTATACCAATCACGATCCGGCCAATTACCAGCAAAGAAATACTGGGGGCGGCGCCCGTAAAGACAGCACCAAATGCAAAAATAACAGCAGCTATGATGATTACCTTCTTCCTGCCAAGGATATCAGTGATCCGGCCACTGAGGGCGGCACCTAGAACAGCCCCTATCAGCACCGCGGTGGTAACCCATTCCAGCTGAGAATCACTGATCCCCCATCCATTTGGATCCTGTAGAAAGTTCTGGGCACCTGATATGACACCGGTATCAAATCCAAACAAGAGTCCCCCGGTAGCTGCAATTGAAGCAATAACTACGACAACATTCTTGTTCCTTTTTTTCTTTGAAATCATGATTGTTCTGTATTTATTAGGTTTAATGAGTTCATTTAAGATGCTATTATAATATAATATTTGAATCTAGCAAAGGATGACCACTTTTGTTTTATCCTTCAACCGGCAATTGGGTTTTTATTACTTTTTGTTTTATATAGCGAACTTTAAGTTGATTGATGTATTCCCTGGTTACGGGATTCTGTTTTAATAAGTAGGATTTGACCGCCCAGTCAAGTGCAGGTATTAACAGGTCCTCCATCTCGCAAACAAGGGCCATATTGAAACATGCCTTTGCAGCAGTTTTTTCATTCTCCTGGTAGGCCAGTTTTTTCCAGATCTTCGCTGCTTCTTCCCAGTCCCGTGAGGCGGCCTTCTTCCCGGCTTCTCTCATGGCTTCTCCACCGGTTGTGTGGTAAAAGCGCGGGACTTCAAACCATGACGGGCTGATCCTCTGCCCGTATCTTAATCCTGCATTGTAACTGGCGGTCCTTAATGAATTAATGAATTCAGGTAATCTTTCCATGATAGAATATTTATCATAGCCGATCACGAACCAATCTGTAGTATCCTTGAGCATGTACTCATCAAATATGGAATCAAGATAAAGATCATAAATTCTCCATACGGTATGTGAAATAATCCGCCTGTTGGCCATAAGATCCAGTTGATATGTATCCATGGTGATGGTATCTTGGATCCGGTAATACTCAAGACTTATGAGTGCTTCAGCCTGTTCACTTTGTTTAATGGCATGTATTTGATCCCCGGTGAGAGGCTCTAAAAAGTTACTCGTATCATTCCTTCTGAATTGTATGATATGGATGGAGTCCAGATCAAAAAGAGGAGATTCATTCAGTCCATTCCGCAGTCCCCGAAATACCTGATTATTAATTACAGTATCGAGTATGTAAATCTCTTTCTGGCTTAACCCTGATGTATCTTCATTATGATACTTTGGGACGTATGAATGATTGAGAAAAGCTACCTGGTTTACATACGCTGGAAGGGTGATCTTAGCCGGTTCAATTACCTGTATACTGATCTCCGCCATCGGAGTACAGCCAACCAACAACAGGACGATGATCAGAATTATATTATATCTTAGGTTTGCATTCCCCCGCATATGCTGATTACCTGTCCGCTGACATAGGATGAGAGTTCCGAGCCAAGGAAAACGCATACATTTGCCACATCTTCTGTTGTTCCGCCCCGCCTCAATGGTATAGTCTTGATCCAGTTTGCCTTCACCTCTTCCGGCAGCTTATCAGTCATTTCAGTGAGGATAAATCCCGGAGCAAGGGCATTGCAGCGGATATTTCTTGATCCGACCTCCTTCGCCACAGACTTGGTGAAGCCAATGATCCCTGCCTTGGAAGCCGAATAGTTTGCCTGTCCCGCATTCCCTGACACACCTACCACCGAGCTGATATTAATAATCGATCCGGTTCTCTTTTTCAGCATGATGGGCTGGACAGCCTTGGTAAAGTTAAAAACGGACTTGAGGTTGACATTGATCACAGCATCCCATTGATCCTCAGTCATGCGCATTAAAAGAGTGTCTTTGGTGATCCCTGCATTGTTCACCAGTATATCCACGGTCTCAAAATCTTCGGTGATCTGCTTTACAACGTCCTCTGTTTCTGTGTAGCTTGCAGCGTTGGATGCATATCCTTTCCCCTTGACCCCAAGGGAAGCAATTTCAGCTTCAAGAGATTTGGTATTATCATCTATGGCCAGGTCAGTGAAAGCGATATGAGCTCCCTCCTTTGCCATTCCAAGTGCAATGGCTCTGCCTATCCCACGATTGGCACCGGTTACAAGGGCCACTTTTCCTTCGAGTAATTTCATTGTATGTTAATTTAGTACATCCTTCATAATCTGACCAATATCAGCAGGTGATTCGACAACATGTATCCCGCATTCAGCCATGATCTTCATTTTTGCCGCTGCAGTATCATCCTTCCCCCCTATGATGGCCCCCGCATGACCCATTCTCCTGCCCTTGGGCGCTGTTTTTCCAGCAATGAACCCTACGACAGGTTTGGTACCATTTTCTTTTACCCAGTGAGCTGCATCGGCTTCCATATTGCCACCTATCTCACCGATCATGATGATCCCTTCAGTCTCTTCATCTTCCATGAACAATTTTATGGCATCCAATGTGGTTGTTCCAATGATGGGATCCCCTCCTATCCCTATGCAGGTTGATTGTCCCAAACCCAACCTGGTGACCTGATCAACCGCCTCATAGGTAAGCGTTCCACTGCGGGACACAATACCAACTCCGCCCTTGCGGTGAATGAAACCCGGCATGATTCCGACCTTGCATTCTTCCGGGGTGATTACACCAGGGCAATTGGGCCCGACCATACAGCAATCTTTGTCCGATAAGTACTCTTTCACTTTTACCATATCCTGGGTGGGGATCCCCTCGGTGATGGTTACGATCACCTTTATCCCGGCATCAGCTGCCTCCATTACGGCATCAGCTGCAAAAGCAGGCGGCACAAATATGACCGTTACATCAGCCCTTGTTTCTTTCACAGCCTCCTCCACAGTATTGAATACCGGTTGGTCAAGATGGGTTTGTCCACCTTTACCAGGAGTTACACCACCTACCACATTAGAGCCGTATTCAATCATCTGGGTGGCATGAAAGGTTCCTTCACTGCCTGTAAAACCCTGAATTATTATTTTGGAATTTTTATTTACTAGGACACTCATGTTATAATGATTGTTGGAATGATTTTCAAATGTAGTAAAAAGGATGATTACCCCTGCTTTCCCAATAATGATTTATTGACTAACTTAGTTCTGTTAAGTCTCTTTCTGAAATCATGCTTGATGATAAAACCATATGCGCCATTGCAACACCTGCCGGGAGCGGTGCCATAGCCATGGTCAGGCTTTCCGGTAAGGATACCTACAAAATTGCGAGTAAATTTATCAGTTTTCAGGCTGAAAAAAAAGATATTGCCAGCCTCCCTCCCAATACCATACACATGGCCAATATCACGAATGAGGGTGAGCTCATCGATGATGTAATGGTAAGTCTTTTCCGGGCCCCCCGCTCCTATACCGGTGAAGATATGATCGAAATCTCCTGTCATGGAGCACATTATATTCAGCAGAAGATACTGGAAGCACTGGTTAATTCAGGCGCCAGGCTGGCTGAACCGGGAGAATTTACTTTAAGGGCTTTCTTAAATGGCAAAATGGATCTTTCTCAGGCTGAGGCTGTTGCGGATTTGATTGCAAGTACTTCCTCTGCCTCCCACAGGGTGGCTATGAACCAGATGAGGGGTGGCTTTTCCACCGAGCTGGCCAAACTCAGGGAACAACTCCTGAATTTCATATCACTGATTGAACTGGAGCTGGATTTCAGCGAGGAGGATGTGGAGTTTGCAGACCGGAAAGAACTCCATTCGCTGGTAAGGAAAATTCAGGCCATGATATGGGGAATGGCAGATTCATTCCGGCTGGGCAATGTGATCAAAAATGGTGTTCCTGTAGCCATTACAGGCAAAACCAATGTGGGGAAATCTACCCTGCTGAATGCCCTCTTGCATGATGACCGGGCCATTGTTTCGGAAATTGCCGGCACGACCAGGGATACGATCGAGGATCTGATTTCCATTGACGGGATCAGTTTTCGCTTTATTGATACCGCCGGACTAAGACAAACTTCAGACACCATAGAGAGTATCGGGGTCGAGAAGACATTTGAAAAGATCGGCCAGGCATACATTGTGCTATATGTGATTGATGCCGCACAAAAAATTGAAGAGATCGACCGGCTGGCCGGAAAAATTAAAAAACGCCTTGAAGGAAATGACAGGAAATTATTCGTCCTGCTTAATAAGATCGATTTCCTGACCGATCAACACCTTGAAGCTATCCGGGATCTTAATAATTTTAAAAACCTTGATGAAAATGACCAGGTCCTGTATATTTCAGCTTCTTACGGGGATAATGTAGACCAGCTGGCATCTCTCCTGGTAGACACCATCAAACAGGGAAATAGTACCGAGAACGATGTTGTGATCACAAATGCCCGTCACTTTGAAGCACTCGTGAATGCAGGGGATGCCATCAACCGGGTCCATGAGGGAATGAAAACCGGACTCTCCTCCGACCTACTGGCCCAGGATATACGCCAGGTGCTCCACTACCTGGGCGAGATCACCGGAGAAGTCACCACAGACGAGATACTGGGGAATATCTTCTCCAAGTTCTGTATCGGAAAGTGATGGCCATCTCTTGTAAAGCAGGACCAAACTTGAATTGATG
>JAZGGT010000701.1:0-5106 GCA_036480555.1 Bacteroidales bacterium
ATTATGAGTCTCACCGTCAGGTAATTAAAGAATACCCTGTTGAAATTGTCAATAATAATCGGTACCGGGAGGGGATGCTCTCATCCGTCAAATGTGGACTGAAGGCAGTCTTCGATGCTGCAGATGCTGTTATGGTATTGCTCGGAGATCAGCCCATGATCCGGGCAGAAGAAATGGATCAATTAATTGAATCTTACAGGGATTCAGAGAAAAAGATCGCCATAGCAACCCATGAAAAGAAGCGCGGGCATCCTATTTTATTTGGAAGAAAATTTATCAGTGAAATAACCGGATACCCGAGGGAAGCCAGCCTCAGGGACCTCCTGCAAAATCACCCCTCGGAAATCCTGGAAATGAAAACTGGCAATGACAGGATACTCAGGGATATAGATACTGAAAACGATTACCAGTTCGAACTCAAACACCATCATAAACATGACTGAAAAAATTCAATTTAATCTCAATGGAAAATCGGTTGATCTGACCGTGGATCCGGACCTGACATTGATGTGGGTGCTCCGGACCAATTTTGGACTTACGGGGACAAAATTTGGCTGCGGATTGGGCTTTTGTGGTTCATGTACCGTACTCATGGATAATGAACCCGTGCGATCATGCATGCTAACGGTTGGGGATGTCGGGGGACTGAAAATTGTGACCATTGAAGGCATGGCCCGGAACGGTTCCCTCCATCCAATTCAGAAAGCATTTATGAAGCATGATGCCCTGCAATGCGGTTATTGTACCCCCGGAATGATCATGAATGCCTACGGATTATTGCTGAAGAATCCCGAACCATCCACCGGTGAAATCATTACAGCCATGGAGGACAACCTGTGCCGTTGCGGCACATACAACAGGATCATTGAAGCCATACAAACTGCATCCAAAGAAATGAAAAGAGAAGCCGCCATATGAAAAAAAATAAGTACCTGGGAGAAAATATCAATGACGATCCCATCACCCGTGATCTGGATCGAAGGGACTTCTTAAAGCGAATGGGAGGGGGACTCCTCATCACTTTCTCTATGAGTGATTATCCACTGCTTTTTGGAGGGAAATTCCTGGAGGATGAAAAGCCCGGCATGAACGCCTACCTGAGGATAGCTGAAGATGAACGGATCAGCCTTTATACCGGGAAAATCGAGATGGGACAGGGCCCGATCACATCGCTCGGACAGATGTTGGCCGATGAGCTGGATGTTCACTATGACAGCATAGATATATTTATGGGAGATACGGATCTGTGTCCCTGGGATGGAGGAACTTATGGTTCTCTTTCCACCCGTGTTTTCGGTCCCCTGCTAAGGGCAGCAGGAGCAGAAGCAAGGGCCACCCTGTTGGAAATGGCTGCGGAAAATCTATCCGTTCCTGTCGATGGACTGGAAGTCAGGGATGGTATTGTCACGGCGAAAGGTGACAAAAAGAAAAAGGTCAGTTATGGTACCCTTACCAGCGGAAAGGAGATAATTAAGAAGCTGAAAAAAAAACCTGTTTTAAAAAACCCTTCCGAATTCAGGTATATGGGCCAATCCATGCTCAGAATTGACGCCGAAGAAAAGGTTACCGGAGAGGCCAGGTACTCGGGAGATATCCAGTTGCCGGGGATGCGCTGTGCGAGGATACTGCGAGGACCTTCTCACTTTTCAAAATTGATCAGCGTGGATACATCTGCTGCTGAGAGCATGGATGGCATAGAGGTGGTCAGGGACGGGGATCTGGTAGCAGTGCTGCATGAATTGCCGGATATGGCTGATATTGCTATCTCCAAAGTGAACGCCGAATATGAAACGAAGGATCCTGATGTCAATGATCAGAGTATCTTTGAACACCTGGTCAAATCTGGTAACAATAAAAGGATTTTAGATGAGGGTGGTGATCTTGAAGTGGGACTTCAACAGTCGAGCCAGGTCTTTGAGATGGAGTACCTGGATGGATATGTGGCTCATGCCCCCATTGAAAATCACACGGCTACAGCAATGATGGAAGGCGATGTCATGAAGATCTGGGCTTCTACACAGACTCCATACCCGGCTAAAGAAGAGGTTGCTGAGCTGCTGGACATGCCTGAAGAAAAAGTCCATATTATGCAGATTTTTGTGGGAGGAGGTTTTGGCGGAAAGATTTACAACCAGCAGGTGCTTGAGGTTGCAAGGCTGGTTAAACTGACCGGTAAGCCCATCCAGCTGGCATGGACCCGGAGGGAGGAGTTTCAATATGACAGGCTGAGACCGGCTGCTGTTGTCAGGATCAAATCAGGTATTAATGACTCCGGGCAGATCACATTGTGGGATTATGATGTTTTCTTTGCAGGTGGCCGTGGCGCCAAACAATACTATGAAGTCCCGAACCATAAGACAGTTACATCCAGTACCGGAAGGGGAGAACCCGACGCTCATATGTTTTATACGGGTGCCTGGAGGGCCCCGGCTCATAATACGAATACCTTTGCCAGGGAATCCCAGATCGAGATAATGGCTGCAGCTGCAGGCAATGATCCACTGGAGTTCCGGCTCAGACAGCTGAAGGATGCCAAGTATATCAATGTCCTGAAAATGGCTGCAGAAAAATTCGGCTGGACCCCGGCCAGGGGCCCCAGTGGCAGGGGATACGGCATTGCATGTGGCACGGACACCGGAACGACTGTTGGCATGATGGCAGAAGTTGAGGTCGATAAAACAACCGGTCATGTGCAGGTTAAGAGGGTGGTCGTCGCCATGGATATGGGACTGGTTGTCAATCCGCAGGGAGCCATCATTCAGGCGGAGGGTTGTATTAATATGGGACTTGGATATGCACTGGGGGAAGATATCAGGTTTGTAGGAGGAAAGATGCTTACGAGGAATTTCGATACCTATGATATCGCCAGGTTTTCATGGACTCCCGAACAAATAGAGGTTTTACTGGTCGATGCCCAGGATGAACCGCCACATGGAGGCGGAGAACCTGCGATCATATGCATGGGCGGGGTTTTAGCCAATGCTATTTTTGATGCAACAGGTGCCAGACTGAACCAGATGCCCATGACACCTGAAAGGGTGCTTGAGGCCATTCAAAGTACATCATGAAAGAAGATAAATACCTGGAACAGGATTTCAAGGACAATCCTTTATCTTTCGAACTGGACCGGAGGGACTTTTTAAAACGCATGGGAGGCGGACTCCTCATCACCTTCTCAGTGAGTGATTATCCCCTGCTATTCGGAACTGGATTGTTGCAAGACGAACAGCCAGACTTGAATGCCTACTTGAGGATTTCCGAAGATGATCGTGTGAGCCTTTATACCGGTAAAATTGAAATGGGACAGGGAGTGATCACTTCTCTCGGACAGATGCTGGCTGATGAACTGGATGTCCACTATGATAGCATTGATATATTTATGGGAGATACGGATATCTGCCCATGGGATCGCGGTACTTTCGGTTCCCTGACCACCCGCAGGTTCGGTCCACTGCTCAGGGCGGCAGGAGCTAAAGCAAGGGCCACCCTGTTGGAGATGGCCGCTGAACATCTTTCCCTTCCAATGGACCAGCTGGTAGTTAAAGATGGAATTGTATCTGCGAAAGAGGACCGGGATAAACAGGTCAGCTATAGTACGCTGACCAGCGGAAAAGAGATCGTAAAGAAACTGGAAGAGATACCAGAATTGAAAAAATCTTCCGATTTCAGGTTCATGGGTCAGTCCATGTTCAGGATGGATGCCAGGGAAAAGGTTACCGGGGAAGCCAAATATGCAGGTGATATCCAGTTGCCTGGGATGCTATACGCAAGGATCCTGCGACCCCCATCTCATTTCTCAAAATTGACAGGCGTTGATACTTCCAAAGCTGAAAAAATTGAAGGCATTGAAGTCATCCGGGACGGCGACCTCGTGGCTGTTCTTCATGAATCGCCGGATATGGCTGATATAGCTATTTCCAGGGTGAAGGGTGACTATAAAACAGAAGATCCTGACCTTAATAATAAGAACATTTTCGATCACCTGGTCAGTTCTGTAACCAGCAGGAGAACGGTTGACGAGGGGGGAGAGCTGGAAGCCGGTTTGGGGCTTTCTAAACAGGTGTTTGAGTCAGAATATCTTGATGGATACGTAGCACATGCTCCTATTGAAAATCATACAGCCACAGCTGTAATGGATGACGGGGTCATGAAGATCTGGGCATCAACCCAGAGGCCTTTCGCCGTAAAAGAGGATGTAGCCGAGATACTCGGTATACCTGAAGAAAAAGTGCATGTTATGCAGATCTTTCTAGGGGGAGGATTTGGAGGCAAATCTCGTAGTTACCAAGCACATGAGGCAGCCAGGCTGGCGAAAATTTCAGGCAAACCTGTGCAGGTTGCATGGACACGCAGGGAGGAGTTTTTCTATGATACTTTCAGACCGGCTGCTATTGTCAGGATCAAATCAGGCATAAATGGATCAGGACAGATCTCAATGTGGGAATATGAAGTTTTCTTTGCCGGACAAAGAGGCTCACAGCAGTTCTACGATATCCCGCATCATAAAACTGTTTCATCCGGTACGGGGAGGGGGGAGCCAAGTCCTCACCCTTTCGGTACAGGTGCATGGCGGGCCCCTGCCAATAATACAAATTCATTTGCGCGGGAGTCCCAGATAGATATCATGGCTGCCGCCGCAGGCCTTGATCCACTGGAATTTCGCTTAAGGAACCTGAAGGATGAAAAATTCATCCGCGTCCTGAAAGCCGCCGCTGATAAATTCGGATGGACCCCGGCAAAAGGTCCCAGTGGAAGGGGATACGGGATCGCATGCGGACAGGATGCCGGTACGAAAGTAGCATTGATGGCAGAGATTGAGGTCGATAAAACAAACGGTCATGTGCAGGTTAAAAGGGTGGTATGTGCCCAGGATATGGGACTGGTAGTAAATCCCCAGGGAGCAACCATCCAGGCTGAGGGTTGCATCATAATGGGACTTGGCTATGCCTTGATGGAGGATATTCAGTTCGAAGGAGGCAAAATCCTGAACAGGAATTTTGATACCTATGAAATCACCAGGTTCTCCTGGACACCTGAGATTGATGTAGTGTTGATCGATGCCCAGGATGAACCTCCACACGGAGGAGGAGAACCGTCAATTATTTG
>JAZGGT010000702.1:0-2343 GCA_036480555.1 Bacteroidales bacterium
ATTGGTTTGATTGAACTATTCATAAGCCTGGTGTAACTATTTACCTGGGTATGCTACCCAGTAATGAAATTGTGTCCTTCGAAGGTAGTGTATAATTCAGAGAAAACATTCCGGTCGTGCTTCCGGGCCGTTGAAACAAATCCTGCGATTCGGGCATAGATCTCTGCCCCTGAAAGAGTGCGGAAGCAGTTTGACACTTTCTGTTTGACCTTAGCAGGCCTGATATCCCTTTCGGCCAGATTGTTTGTGAATGGCACCTCCCTGTTGAATGCAAACGCCAGTATTGCCTCCTTTTCCCTGATCAGCCGTTCCACGAGATTTCTTCCTTTGGTCCGTTTATACCGGCCCTTCTTACCGGGTGTTTTTCTTGGTGGAGGCTCTGCTTTTTCACCGAGACTGCAGATCAGTGAGAATCTGTCTTCAATATGATCTCGTCGTTTAACCCGCTCCTCAAAAGGCATCTCATACACGTGCATCAGGAAAACATGAAACACTTTTGCCCATTTGCTCTGCCCGTTTTCTATCAGGCCTTCCAGCTCTCTCAGGATATGGGCCCCGCAAATAGCATGCTTCATGTTGGTAAACCTGAAGTAACTGCTCCAGCAGTCATGCACCAACCAGCCCCTGATCCTGTTCAGTATGGATTTATCACTCTCCAGGGCTAACCTCCCTCGTTTCTCATGCACGAACAAATAGGTGTAAAGCAACGAAGAGGCTGTATGCAGCCAGTGCAGTTTGCCTGCTACCCGCAATCCGGTTTCATCGGCATGAGTCGCATCACTCTTGACAACCCCTGATTTTATCACTTCTTCTGTAGGCCCAAGCATTTCATAGCATTGCCCGGAGGCTGAATAAACCGTGGACTCATTAATGGCGTACCTGAACAGGTCGCTGAACAATATCTGTATCTTCTTGAAGGGGATCCTATAGTCCACATTCAGTAATACAGCAAGTGTCTTGACTCCATAGCCATACTGAACCGGGGCATTGACGCCCATAGGTGCAATACCCTTATGCCACTTTCCACACCCCGGACATTTCCCTTTTAACAACTGATGTGCGGTTACTTCCAAACGGGGCTTTGGTAAATCAAACACCTGGCGGGTTTCTGCCACACTCAGTTCCTCATCGCTGAACACATGACCACAGTCACATGGCCCGGGTTTATGCTTTACTGTCTTATCAGGATGCTCAACCTGTTTCAGGGTCCTGCCTTTGTGGCCCTGCTGGCCTCCTTGTTTCCCCTTCTTCTTTCTCGGAAAGGCAGGTTTCTTTTTGTAACCATCACTTGAGGGTGGTTTGCTGCTGTTTCGGCTATTACTGTTTATCTGGGATTCCAATTCAGCTACCCTTGCTTTCAAATCTGCATTCTCTGTCTCCAGTCCAGTATACTTCGATTGTAGTTTGGTATATTCCGACTGCAATTGGCTATACTTATTGTCCATCTCAGTCAATCGATCTGAAAGGAAATCAACCTTCTTAATGAGTTCGGATATAGCCTGGTCGGAAAGCAATGCTTTTTTCTTTCAAAGCTACACCGTTCATATCCTGAAAACCAAATATTTGAAGCTCCTTTTATAAAGAGTAATACAGTAAAAATGTTGATATCACTTCATTCTGGAGATCACGGGAAAATTAGAAGACAAAAGCAGTTCACTACCTGTTGATAACCCCGGATTTTCTTTACTTTTGAGTAGCAGCTAAACAGTTACAGATAATCTTAAATGGGAAGTTGATATTTTCTTTGACAAGAAACATAGATTTTATTCAGAAAAGGATTTCGATTTATTAAAAGATATTTTCAGGGCGACTGTTCCGGATATAATTAGTAAGGAAGCATTAGACGAAATTAAGCGTATAGCTGAATATTTACTGGAGTGGGGGGATTGTGGAGGCCCTGAAATAGAAAAATTTCTCTTCCCTGAATGATATTTCCCCCTCCCTGTCATTAAGGGATATGAAACACAAAAAACAGGTAGACGAGTTTTCGGAAGCTGTTTGTAATAAAACTAACGACACAGCCGTTCTTGGTAAAAGGCTCAAAATCTTCTTGAGTAGATGCCCGGACATTGAGACGGGATATTAAAGACCTGATCAGGAAATTTGGATGAGGGTTGTATTAATTCTAATACTGTGTCTGCTTTGTAGCTGCGGTGGGTATAGGTCTTTGTCGGTAAGTAAACAGAAAAAGTATAAAACCGCAAAGCATCATAAACCAAAAAGGAGATATTATGAGGTGCCCTAAATTAAGCCCGGCCTTTGAGCTGGGTTTATTGTTACTTAGGTGGATCCATCAAAATTTGATGTGAGAAAACTGTTCCATAGTGATGAAATTTTTTATCA
>JAZGGT010000703.1:0-4941 GCA_036480555.1 Bacteroidales bacterium
GGGACGGTGTATTATGCCTTTTTTGATGAACAACCTTTCGAAAAGGAGATTGAACTCAGGGGTTTGATCGGGGATGTGGAATATGAAGCTGTTGAATATGATACCGGGACCAAAAGAGGAAAAGTTGTAGGAGCAGATCCCTTATTTCACGTTACATCAAAACCTGGCAATGACGAAGGGGAACAGGTGTTTTATTATGTACTGAAATGTGTGCCAATTCCCACAAAATAAACAATGATACTTTTTATGAAACTCCAACTCCTGTTATCTATTGTAATTAGCTTATTCTTAGCCGCCAGTTGTAATCAAAAGTCTGAGTTTTATGTATCCCCTTCCGGTGATGATTTACATCCCGGAACCAGGGGAAAACCCTTCGCTACCATAAAAAATGCCACAGAGGCAGTTCGGTCTGTATTGCTTTCCAAACAGCATGCTGACATAACGGTATACCTTGATGGCGGCGTTTATCAGGGGGAGGAACCAATCATTTTTAAACCTGAGGATTCAGGCAGGGACGGTTTTCAGGTGATTTACAAAGCCATGCCCGGACAGAAACCAGTAATCTCAGGAGGGGTCCAAATTAATAACTGGGAACAAAGAGAACGGGGTTTATGGGTTACAAAATTACCACCAGCAAAAGGGAAGCCGTGGATTTTCAGAGAACTGTTCATTGACGGTAAACGGGCCCGGAGAGCCAGGCATCCGAATAAGGGATACCTTCACGTGGCAAAAGTTGGTAAAGATAACCGCACCAATTTCTTTTTCAGCCAGGGTGACTTTCCCTTGCCTGAAAATTCCCGGGAGGTAGAACTGGTCCTGCTGCATGATTGGTCAATTACCCGGATTAACCTCAAAGAAATAGACCGTGATAAAAACAAAATCACGGCTGTTGATTCAATTGGAGCAAAACTGCTTGATTTTTTCACTATCGGAAACTGGGAGCCACATCCCCGCTATTTCCTGGAGAATTCCCTTGCGTTTTTAGACCAGCCTTTCGAATGGTATCTTGACAAAGAGGCACTGTTACTATATTTAATATTACCGGAGGGACTGAATCCTAAGGAGTTAGAAATAATTGCCCCATACGCTAAAAACTTGCTTTCCCTGAAGGGTTCGGAAGAAAACCGGATTCGCAATATAAGGTTTGACGGTATTACCTTCAGCCATTGTTCATATTCCCTGCCGGTGAAAGGATATGCCGGGGTACAGGCATGTCATTTTGATCCGCGTGAGGGGGGAACTACCTGGAACACTATCCCTTCTGCAATTGAAGCATCGTGGACCGAAAATTGTTCATTTAATAATTGCACCTTCATCCATATGGGAGGATCGGGGCTTAGATTTGGTGAGGGATCTCATAATTGTAATGTTTCCAATAGCTTATTATCAGACATTTCCGGCAATGGCATCATGATAGGCGAAGGCAGCGGGCGCCTGATCGACCGGTCTCCATGGTGGAAGACAGTCCCACAACAGGTTGCCTCGGGCAACCGTGTAGAAAATTGTGTTATTTCAGAAACGGGTCAGCAGTTTTTCGGTGCCGTGGGAATCTGGAGCGGGATAACAGCCCAGACGCACATAAAAAACAACCAGATCTCAGATCTGCCCTATACGGGTATTTCCATTGGCTGGCATTGGAGTACCGAACCCACCCCCTGCCGGGAAGTCCGGATTGAATGGAATCATATTCATCACATCATGAAAACACTCAGTGACGGGGGAGGAATCTATGTGCTTGGTTTCCAGCCCGGCGGCAAAATTATCGGTAATCATATTCATCATGTTGATGTAAATGCGGGACGGGCGGAAAGTAACGGAATGTTTTTAGACGAAGGGACTACTGATTTTACCGTAGCCAATAATCTGATCTATGATATCGCAAAATCACCCCTGCGTTTTCACAGGGCGACCACCAATCTTGTAAAAGATAATATTCTGGTTTGCGGTGAAAATATACCACCGGTAAGATATAACCGGACTGAAGAAAAAGACATTGTAATGAAAGGGAACCTGATACTGTCTGCAACAAATGCAGAGGATATGTCAACACTGGCTGGGATTATTGAAACATGGGACTACAAATGAAAAACTTTATCTACATCTGTTATTTTATTTTGTTTGTTTCATTTATCTTTCCGGCCACGGGTCAGGAAGGTATATCCCAACTCGACCTTGATGAAGCCATTGATATTTTGGCGAAGGTTGAATTTCAATTCCCTGCTGAAGCGTTGGAATTATGTGAATCGGATGACGGTCTGCCTGGTCCCAACGATCCTCAATTCGCAACAAATGCATCTCGATTTATGGCTGAACATCCTATCCCTCCGGCAGATCGGCAAGAGTTGAACCTATGGAATGTCCGTAACACGGCATCGAGACAACTCAAATGTCTGGCTTATCTGGCAACAGAGAGGCAGGACGCCCGGCACGAAGTGGCCACTCTATGCGTAATGCGCGATAAATGGGGACCTGATGGTCAGGCGTTGATCTTTGATGCGGGGTATTTCGGCAGTGGTCATCAACATGAAGACAAGCTTAACTTTGTCTACTATGCCGGTGGCCGTGAACTCATCGGCGATCCCAGTATCTATTCATACAAACCCGATGAATTCGAACCCTATTGGCGAGGCTCCTGGGGGCATAACACAATTGTCATCGATGGACTGACCCAACACAGGGCACTCGTTCCGCCGGAAGAGATGCCCGATCCAGACCGGCGTTTCGTCATCGATATCATTGGACAGACAGATCCGGTGCGCGGCTGGTTCGCCTTGTTTGCGATTACCCCTTCCCACAATATAATCTACCGCTGCCAACAACAACTGCCCCTCCATTTCGAAACGGTTATTCAGGCTCTGCCACCGGGCGAACCTGAAATCAAGAAAGTTCAATCCAGGCAAGTAATCTCCGGGCGGTCGGCAACATGTGCGGGCCTGACATACGACGATCCGGCGGAGATGACTTGCGGTGAAGTTCGATTTCATGGGACCGCTTTATTGCTTAGGACTGATGAGGGCGGTAGTGGATATACTCAAGCATTTATGGTGGACGGAAAGCAGTTAACGATTGATGGCGAGCTGGTTTTTTCTACTGAAAATCCAACGCCTGCTCGGTCATTTGACCTGTGGTAAACAAACTACTTTGCATGGTTATTATGTATTTGACAATAAGTTTCTAATCAGCCGATATCTATTTCATTGAGAATTTATACAGTCGATCAAAAGGATATACCATTATGGATAATACAAAGCGGAGTCATTTGAGAAAAATTCTGCTGTCAGCTGGTTCCATCCTGACACTCGGATCAGCCGCCTGCCCACGAGCCATTGATATCTGTGGCAGTAGAGGGGGAAGATGGGCAGGATTGAGGAGACATAGGAAACTTTTGGTGTTTACATTTACAGTGGCTCTGTTATGGTGGGTCACCATTGTAATGGCGCCTCAGGTGGTGCATGCGCAAGATAGCAAGACCGAATATCAACACGTGGGGGTTGAGCAGTATCTGCCTGTATTCCTGGGGCAGTTGAATGCCAGGTTGACACATCCCCTTTCCTGGACCTCCGGGCAATATACGGATTTCAATATATGGAAACAGAAAGCCCACGCGAAAGTACGGGAGTCACTACTCCTACCTCCTCCTCCGGTTCCGTTTGACCCAGTGGTGATTGCCGTCGAAGACCGTGGCTCCTATGTGGCACAGAAGTTGGTACTGAACATTTCCGGTGACAGCCGGGTGCTGGGCTACCTACTGGTGCCGAAGGGTAAAGGACCATTTCCCGGGGCGCTTCTCTTGCACGACCACGGTGGGAAGTTTGATATCGGGAAAGAGAAGGTGGTCAAGCCCTTTGGCGAATCGGCAGAAAGGATCGGGTCCTCCCGCAAATGGGTCAATGAGAATTATGGAGGCCGGTACTTCGGAGATGCATTGGCACGGCGAGGCTATCTCTGCTTCGTCACCGACGCTCTGAACTGGGGCGATCGTGGCGGCGCAGAACACAATGGTCAGGCCCAATTGAACACCAACCTAATGCACTTCGGAATGTCACTTGCCGGGCTCATCGCCCATGAGGACTTGCGCGCCGCAAAGTTTCTGGCTGCCCAACCCAGTGTTGACACCTTGCGTATAGCAGCCGTTGGCCTTTCGATGGGCTCCTTCCGTACCTGGCAGGTCGCAGCCCTTTCCAATCATATCACCGCCGGTTTGGCCATTTGCTGGATGACCACTATCTCTGGGCAGATGGTACCAGGCAATAACAAGACGCGGTCGGTTTCTGCGGCCACGATGATCCATCCGGGGCTGTTCTGGCACCTCGATTATCCTGACATAGCCAGCATCGCGTGCCCGAAGCCGATGCTGTTCTACAACGGTCTTCGGGATGCCCTGTTTCCGGTCCCCACTGTTGAAGCCGCCTATGCCAAGATGCACGCAGTGTGGCAATCCCAGGATGCCGATGACCGTCTGAAAACGAAGCTTTGGGATGTTCCCCACGAGTTCAACTGTGAAATGCAGGACGAGGCCTTTGAATGGCTGGACCTGCAATTCCAGCGTTGAGCCGGCCGGTTGGTATTATACGGGAAAAACTGACAGCCTTTTAATTTTGCCGGTATAATTTGTATCAATCAACTTTAAAACTTAATTATGTTTCTATTAACTGAACATTTTGATATCAATGCGGGACGGGATAATTGAAACCTGGAGTAAAAACCATAATTCATCAGATAAATAATATGAAATCCATTATATTTACTTTTTTCCTGATACTGATACCACTCTCGGTGTTTTCTTTCACCGACGATAGTCACTTTAGTAAAACATTTAATACCGAAAGATTTTTCAGGGTTTTTACACCACCTGATTACGATCCGGATGACACTTCAAAGAGATACCCGGTAATTTATTACTTCCATGGCTGTGGAGGAAGTTACAGGAGCAGTGGCACT
>JAZGGT010000704.1:0-12347 GCA_036480555.1 Bacteroidales bacterium
CACTTCCAAGACTTCCTCGGGGAAATTCTCTAATCCGACATATCCGCAAATGCGAGAGATGATCTTGAATCCGCTCGACGGCTGGTAGTCCTTCCAGGGAAATCCCTCAAGCGGCTCCGGCCGCCACATGCCGGTCTCCCTGTTGTATGCCCTTACTAAAGCGCCCATTCCAGTCTCTGTTTGAGGTATCTTTTCCAGATTGCCCTCGTCGACCTCCCGGGCTGCCAGAACAGGAAACATCCCGGACGGACTTGTCATCCATTGCGGGATCCACTCCCAAAGCTCGTCGAAGGTGTCATCGCCGGCATCTGCGTGCGATGCTACATTCACCGGCCGGGGGAGTTCAGCGCCGAGCATGGCCAGAATGCCCGGAATATATTTTACATTTATCGCTTCTGCAGAGTAATCATTGCGGTTACCCGGGGTGTGGCGTTTTACTTCCGGGTTTTGAGCAACCACAGCCATTTGATCGCGCAACACCTCACGGTTCTTTTTCAACCAGGCTGGCATCTGCGTCCTTTGCTGTCGCCGGGTCTCTTCGATCCGTTGCCGTGCAAATGTGTAAATCGGATCGGCCTGCGGATCTGCAGGAGTAACCTGTGTACAAGCCGTAGATACAACAATCAACATCAGAAACAGGGTGGCATATATCAACACATTTTTACCTTGTTTGTACATTGTATTACCCCTCAATCATCACTAAAGAAACCTGGTGCGGTGCCATTGTAAAATTATTATCCGGGAGCAATTTCCTTTCACCATCTTCAACTTCCAGCAGATACATGTTTCCTTTCACTGTAAAATCAATATGCGTTTCGATTTGTACTTCCCCCTCATTAAACAGCATATAATAATGATCGCTATTTTTCTCAACATGCCGAAACCGCAGGTTTGTATTGGGAGGTGAGAGGGTAATATCTTTTTGAATCAGCGGAGTTAATTTGTTGACCAGTTCGTCTTCTCCATAAACCGGATCCCAGAGGATCAGTCGTCCGCTTTGCCGTAATTTATCCAAAGCGGCTTTTGCTTTCTGCGGTGGTTCCATTTGAACGACAAGTGCTTTATAGTGCAGGCCCCGGATTTGGATCCCATCTTCTCCCACTTCGGTATCTTCCCACAAATGGCGGGCTTCGAGATAGTTGAAATCAATCTGATTCTGAAAACAGACTTTAGCCGATTCCCAGGGCAGATAGTCATTAAGTCCAAGAATCGCCACATCGCAAATATGTTTGCTGTCAGTGTTTAGCCAGCACATGCGGCTCGTGGCATCGCTGAATGGTTTGAACTGGTCCCACCACACATTATTCGGCCCAACATCCGGTGGCCGTTCATCGATTCTCGGTCCGCGAACAGAATAGTAAAACGCATGGGGATATAGCAAATTGCATCCCCGTACCAGCAGCCAGTTAGTCAGCCATTTCATTTCACGAAAAGTGAAATTATGGCCATAAGCACCACAATATTCATTCGAGTTCCGTCGCCGGCCTAAATGCAGCATAGCGGAAGAAGCACATTTCCCCTGTGTGGATTGAGGTCCCTCCATAGCGCTCGGTTTACCCGGTTCAATATATCGCCATACTATATCCTGTCCCGGCATGTGAAAATAGCGCAAATGTCCGATATCATCCGGGGCAGAAGGATGACCGGTGAGAGCGATGTTGTGTTCGCTGCACCATTCTGATATTGGCTCATAATAAGTCTGTTCAAGCCGGGCTTGCAGCGCCCTATCGTAATCATCCTGATATTTTTGTACCTCCGCTTCCTCCTTGAAAAACAGTTTTGGAAGGTGGGGGGTAAAATCGTACCCAAGCCAACTATTTACGAATTCAAGAACATGTGAATTACCGGGCACTGCACCTTTCTCAGAATTCTTACCGAAAAAGGATGGCTCATCAGTAAAAACAGCTTTGATCGTGTGGCCAAATTCATCGCCAAATTCATCAAAAAATCGCTGATAGACCAGGCGAATAAAAGACTGCATTGCCTCCGGATTTAATATGTCCGCAAGCGGCGGCATCTCCTCCGGCACTTCCCGTTTGTCAGGTCTTCTTTGGGGATTCTCCTCCAAAAAATGCAACCCACGGACAAGTGAATATCCGGTAGCAATATAACGATCCAGGACGGCAATCCGGTGTCCGTCACTTTCACGCGGGACAATAGCAGCCAGCTTTTGGTTTTCTCTGACAACAGGTTTCCCGTCCGGGCCAATTTTAAAACCGTATTTTTCATCACCCGGCTTCACCTCATCCAGATCAATCGCAAACAGTCCACGGGGACGAAAGGCAGGATCTTCCGCAACAACCTGGCCGCTGGACGATCCGCTGGGATACATGCCTTCGTCATAAAGCACCACCCACATATTTAGCCCTTTAGCCTGCTCGATTGCAAAGCGCATATACCTGATCATTTTGTCACTCATCCAGCCGGTATCTTTGGGCAGGCCAACCCGAGGGTGAATAACAAAACCATAAACGCCGTGATCACAAAAATCCTTTAACTGGCGGAGTATCTCCTTTTCGGACAGTTCATCATTCCAGAACCAAAACGGGGCCTGGGAAAATTCACGGGCCGGATTTTGAAAAGAATCCTCCTTACTTTGAACGAAACTGCATCCATTATTCAATAACAGGGCCGAGCTTCCAAGGACCATAGTGCCAACAAATTCTCTGCGGTTAACTCTCATAATTATCAGTGATTTTCATGTAAAATATGCATTACTGCTTATTGAATTCCAGATGAATCAAGGATATCCCTGATCGTTCTCAGTTTCTTTATATCTGCAACTTTACGTGTATATTCTGGTATCTCAGGCAGGCCGCCCATAAAAATGCCTTCCTTCCTGTACTCCATCCTGCTTTTCATTTTTTTCCTTCCGGTAAGATGAAATTCCATGGCTCCGGTCCTTATTATATCATCAATCGCTTTAAAAGGTTCAGGGGTCATGTCGAATGCTCTGTGAAATGTTACCGACATGGGCCGAGCCAGTTCAACCAGTTCTCTGGTCCTTTCAATATCAACAAGTCCCCCAGGCAATAAAAGACCAAATACAAGCCCGTCGGCACCTGCTTCTTTCGCCTTCAGGATATCGAACTTCATGATGTCATATTCAGCATCCGAATACAGGAAATCACCTCCCCTGGGCCTGATTATGACATTAAGTTTAATAGAAAGGCTCTCGCGAACCATACTGATCATGCCGATACTCGGGGTCGTGCCTCCTTCGTAAAGATTATCACACAATTCAACCCTGTCAGCACCCCCGGCCTGAGCATTAAGAGCTGATTCGAAAGAATCGATACATACTTCAAGCAGATATTTCATAGTTCAGGTTTTCAGTTTACCGAAATTAGAAAAAATATCCGCATGAGATATAAAAATATGGAAGGCTGGCAATTGTTTTAAATCATAATCTGCTCCTTCCATCATCGAGGTAAATGTTGAAGTGGAATATTGCTAAATAGCCATATTATTATTAGATTTGACCGGTGGTAACGCATCAACATTTTGAATGGGATGAAAGAAAAAGTACGGATAATATAATAAAGCATGGAGTTTCCTTTTATCTGGCTCAATATGCACAAATATTTGGGGCCGGATACTGGCGAAAGGTAAAAAGATCTATGAAGAAAAAAATAAAATATAGTGATGAACCTCTGAATGATGTCAGGATTGTAGAGGATTTCCTTCCCTCACCTGAAAATCTTGTTTTCAGGGACGAGACTGTCAAGGTTACAATCTCATTAAGCCGTCAAAGTGTTGATTTCTTTAAAGATATAGCAAAGAAACATCAAACTCAATACCAGAAATTAATTCGCCGCCTTTTAGATGATTATACCATCAGGCATAAAAATGTTCCTTAAGACCAACCATTCAACTCATTATGAAACGCCCACAACATTTATTACTCTTTCTTTTCCTTGTCCCATTTGTCTTAAGTTCATGCAAGCCTCGTAGTCAAATCCGGGAGTACATGGAGACCATTCAGACCTATCCCTTTACTGACACATCCTATTTCCCCATTATCTATAAAAATAGTCATATATATCCCTATTCCCGCATTGACGGATTCAGCCTTACAGGCCAGCCCCGGGAATGGAAAATGGTCAAACTGGAAAATGATTACACGGAGGTCTATATTCTTCCCGAATTAGGCGGTAAGGTGTGGGGTGCCATAGATAAAAAGACAGGGAAGGAGTTCATCTATAAAAATGATGTTGTAAAACCAAGGGATATCGGCTTGAGAGGCCCCTATACCTCGGGCGGGATCGAATGGAATTCGAGTATCATCGGACATCATCCGGGAGTGGCGACCCCTGTCAACTACACACTTTTTACTGATGATAAGGGCACGGCACACTGTGTAATTGGCGGAATGGATCTTCCGTCACATATGCAATGGCGGATTGATATTTCACTGCCGGCGAATACATCCTATTTTGAAGCCAGAACCTGGTGGTACAATGCCACCCCTTATTTCCAGTCATATTACCACTGGAGCAATGCAGCTTTAAAAAGTGCTGAGGATCTGCATTTCTATTTTCCCGGCAATCTCTGGCTGGGCCACGACGGGATCTCACATCCCTGGCCGGTTGATGAGGAGGGAATTGACAGGTCATGGTACAGGAACAATACAACATTTGGACACTGCTCATACCACGTCTATGGAAGCGTTGATAATTACTTTGTTTCATATTACCACGACGAGGATTTCGGTGCGGGACACTGGTCACCGAGTTATGGCACACTCGGAAAAAAGATCTGGTTGTGGTCACTGGCCAGGAATGGGGCGGTCTGGGAAAATCTGCTCACAGACACACATGGGCAGTACGTAGAGGTACAGGCGGGCAGAATGCTCAATCAGAACGGTTTCAACAGTAGTCAAACACCTTTCAAACAATCCTCTTTCATTCCCTATAATGCAGACAGCTGGGTGGAACGCTGGTTCCCGGTCAGGGAGACAGAAGGAGTTACCCGCGTTTCTGAATCGGGAACCATTCATGTCAGGTACACTCCGGAAGGAATGAGGCTGTTGTTCTCCCCTGTTATTGAAGTCAGTGAAATAATGTTGGTGTCAGCCAATGGAAATGAAATTTCAAATGACCCGGTGGCGATGAAACCATCCGAGGTACTTAAGAGGACTTTTGAGGACATTACTGAGGATGATAAACTTGAAATTTTCCTGGGAGGTGAATTGCTCTACTCTTCGGAAAAGAACTATATTATTGACAGGCCCCATAAGGCACCCACAAATGCACTGGATGACCTGTACATACTTGCACAGCAACTTGAAAACCACAGATCTTACGGTAAAGCACTTGATACCTACCTGGAATTACTTGAAAAGGAACCACTGCACCTTGATGCTACAGAGCGGGTGGCTGAGCTCTATCTACGTCGCGGAGATCTTGATCAGGCCAACCATTATGCCGGGAAGGTCCTTGAAATAAATGCATATCTCCCGGGCGCCAATTTTGTATACGGCTGTATCCGGAAAGCAGAGGGTAATTTCACGGATGCCCGGGACGGATTCAGATGGGCCATGCGTTCCCTGGAATACCGCAGCGCATCCCTTCAACTTCTTTCTGAGATCAACCTGATGGAGGGAAAACCGGAGCTGGCATTTGACCAGGCTGAACAATCCCTATCCTACAATAAATTTAACCTGAACAGCTACAAGATCCAGGCCATTTCACAACGAATCATGGGCAACCCCGGTGGCGCAGAAGAGATATTGGCCGACATATTGGAAATTGACCCCTTGGATCATTTTGCACAGTTTGAAAAATACCTGCTTAAGCCCGCTTCTAACCGTCTGAACGATTTTAACAGTTCATTTAAAAGCGAAACGGTAAAAGAGGAATACCTTGAAACCGCTTTGTTTTATGCCGGATTGGGTATGCATAATGAGGCGGTGAAGGTGTTTGAACAGGCTCCGGATGATCCGGTGATCCATTACTGGCTTGCCTGGTTAAATAAGGATGTGAAAGAGAAATCACATGATTATCTGGAAAAAGCTCTTGAAACCAGTCCTGAATTCGTTTTCCCGTACAGAACAGAAACACTGACGGTCCTGGAGTGGGCCTCGGAACAGCATCCGTCCTGGATCACCGATTATTATTCAGCGCTTATTCTATGGCATGTGAAAAGAGTTGATGAAGCCTTGAGCCTGCTAATGAAGTGGGGAGATACGCCCGACTTCGCTCCATTCTATCATTCCCGGGCTCACCTGCAAGGGATCCTTTCCGAGCCGGCACTGAAAGATATGCAGAGGGTCCTTGCCATTGATCCCGGTCAATGGCGGATCTACAGAGAGCTGGCAGATTTGCACATCAGTCATGATAACTATCAGGCTGCACTGGCTCTGGTAGAAACCGGCCATGAGAGGTTTCCCGAAAATTATATTCTTGACCTGGTCTACAGCAAATGTTTAACCCTGACAGGCAACTATCAGAAATCTCTGGATGTCCTGGGGAATACGGAAATCCTCCCGTATGAAGGTGAACACGCCGGTCAGAGCATCTATGAACACAACCATCTGATGCTGGCCTGCGAAAGTTTTAAATCTGACAATAATGATATGGCACTCAGCCATATAGATCAATCGGAAGCCTATCCTGAAAACCTGGGTTCCGGTATGCCAGGCTTTCCAGATTATCGCCACCAGAATATGTTGCGGATCAAGATCTTTGACAGGACCGGCGAGACCGGTAAATCACAGGAGGCTCAGGATGCAATTGATGCTTATACCAGGAAATTCGGAAAAAAGAAAGGAGCTAACCTGTACGAACAGCAGTTTATTGAGTCGATTTCCTTAAAACAATTTATATAATGATCTGATTCAGTGACGAATACCTCTCCTGCTTGATCAGAAACAGTATCGGTTTTCGTCGATGAGCAGATCTGCGATACGGCGCCTGGCCTCCTTTACATTAACGCCGGCAACATGTGTGAAACGCTCAATCCCTTTTTCAAGCAATTCCCTGACATCTCCGAATGCAAAAGAGTATACAGCGTCCCGTGCATTGTTCCGTATACTGGCAGCTGTATTAAAGACAAATACATCAAGGATGTCCTGGTAAACCTTGAACTGGTCCTCACTTTTGAAGGATTGCATTTTTTTCACGCGCAGCAGGGCGGATTCAGCCGCATAGAGTTGGATCAGGCTATCCGACAGGTTCATCATGATTTCCTGCTCCTGGACAACGGTCCTGGAAAACTTTTCTGACACTGATTTCAACAGCATCAGGATTATCTTCTTAAAGTTGCTGATATATAAGGCCTTCTCTTCAAAGTACTCCATTCCATCGAGATTGACTTCAGCTCCTGTCTTTGCCTCTGCAAATGCTTTCTCTGCTTCCTCGTTAATGGGAAGCACGCCTTTTGCTCCCTTTTTCAACATGGCATCCACAAGCAGGAGGCGATTGATCTCATTCGTCCCTTCAAAGATCCGGTTGATCCTTGAGTCCCGGTACGCCCTGTCAACCGGCATTTCTGATGAAAATCCCATGCCTCCGTGGATCTGTACAGCTTCATCAACTACATAGTCGAGTATCTCTGAACCAAAAACCTTCAAGGCAGCGGCCTCGATGGCAAAATGATTGAAAGCTTCCATGGTATTCCGTCCCTTGTCTTCACCTTTGGAAACATAATGGTCAATGGCATCATTCAGTCCCTTGCATGCCCTGTATACTGCTGATTCCGCGGCGAAAGTCTGGATTACCTGTTCGGCAAGCTTGTGCTTGATGGCCCCGAAATGGGAGATCAGGCAGTTGAACTGCTTTCGTTCATTGGCATAGCCTACAGAATGATCAATGGCTTTCTTGGCAGAACCTATTACATTGGCACCCATCTTGATCCTTCCCAGGTGAAGAATGTTCAGGGCGATCCGGAATCCTTCACCCCGCTTGCCAAGAAGGTTGGCTGCAGGTACCTTGCAATCATTGAAAAAGATCTGCCTGGTAGAGGACCCTTTTATCCCCATTTTTTTCTCTTCAGGATTGAAAGTGATGCCCGGAAAATCCCTTTCAACAATAAAGGCACTCATCACCCGGTCGTTGTCTATCTTGGCAAAAACGGTCATCACATCCGCAAATCCGGCATTGGTGATCCACATCTTTTGCCCGTTCAGGATATAATGTTCACCATCCTCTGAGAGTACGGCTTTGGTGGTCCCTGAATTGGCATCGGAGCCGGCACCCGGTTCGGTCAGGCAATAGGCACCAACCATCTCACCCGAGGCAAGTTTGGGGATATATTTCTTTCTCTGTTCCTCATTCCCATAATAGAGAATGGGAAGGGTACCTATACCCGTATGGCAGGAGAAGGCAACGGCGTATGAGTAACCGGCACCCAGGATCTCAGAAGCATACATGGCGGTAATAAAGGACTGGGCAAATCCTTCATATTCTTCAGGTATCGAAATGGCCAGTAAACCCAGCTCCCCGGCTTTGACAAGGAGATCGCGCATGAGCCCTTCTTCCTGGGCATCTATACGATCCAGTACAGGGAATATCTCTGTATCAAGAAAATCCTGGCATGTCTGTCCGATCAGTTTCTGTTCTTCATCAAATTCTTCAGGAATAAAAACATCTGCCGGGTCGGTTTCTTTCACCAGAAACTCACCACCGGTTATTAATTTTGAGCTTTCCATATATTCAGGTTTAATGGTGTTATCGTGATTATCGTCATGCTTTAGAGTCCAAGTGCCCTGACCACCAGTTCAGCTATATCGTAATTCTTGATCGTTTCCTCCCTGTTCTTGTATTTCAGGCCGTCGGTCATCATAACCATGCAATAGGGACAGGCTGTTGCAATAATATCAGCCCCGGTTTCCAGGGCCTCTTCGGTCCGTTCCATGAATACTTCCTTATCCCCTGTTTCTGCTTCCTTGAACATTTGTCCACCGCCGGCACCGCAACACAGTGCGAAACTCCTGTTGCGTTTCATCTCCCTCTTTCCGGCTGAAAATGCATCCAGTATCTTTCGCGGAGCATTGTACTCCCCGTTTGCCCTCCCCAGGTAACATGGATCGTGATAGGTTATCCTCTGATCTTTGAGTGAATCCTGAGGGATCTTCAGTTTCCCATCAGCAATCCGGTCACGAATGAATTGTGTATGGTGGACCACCTCGTAAGTACCACCCAGGTCAGGGTACTCGTTCTTAAAGGTATTATAGGCATGAGGATCGCAGGTCAGGATCTTTTTGACTCCGTAAGCCTCGAATATTTCAATATTCATCAGCGCCTGCATCTGGTACAGCATCTCATTACCTGCCCGGCGGGCGACATCGCCACTGGAGGATTCTTCTGTTCCAAGTACAGCATAGGAGGTTCCCAGATAAGCCAGCAGTTTTACAAAAGCCCGTGAAACGTGCTTATAGTGGTCATCAAATGCACCGGCACTGCCCACCCAGTATAAATATTCAGTTTGTTCTCCCAGCGTGATGCGGTCGGCAAACAATGGAACTTCTACTTTTATCTGATTTGTTTCCATAACTAGCCAGGTACGTCATTCATGGTGATATCTTCTGCCCATAGCATCCGGTCTTCCATGGAGAACTGCCAGGGCGCACCGTTGTTTTCAATATTTGAAAATATGGAATTCAACTCACCGGGGGCAGCAGATTCTTCCATGACAAGGTAACGCCTCATATTTACGATCAGGACCGGGTGATTGATATTGATCGGGCATTCCTGGGCGCATGCATTACAGAGTGTACAGGCCCATAGTTCCTCCTCGGTGATCAAATCCCTGATGAGTGATTTTCCATCGCTGAATTCTGCTCCCTCTTTGACCAGCCCGGGACCTTTCTGCTTCATCCTTGCCCTGACATCCATGATGACTTTTCTCGGAGAAAGCTTTTTCCCGGTAATGTTGGCCGGACAGACAGAAGTACAACGTCCGCATTCTGTACATGCAAGTGAATCCAGGTAACTCTTCCAGCTTACATCTTCAATATCCAGGACTCCGAATCGTTCAGGATCTGCTTCCTCCTCACCTTCAACAGGTGAGGCAAAGGCCTGGTCAGGATCCATCATGATCTTTACTTCCCTGGTAATATTTTCCATGATATCAAGCTTTCCAAGTGGTTCGAGCCGGCTGAGGAATACATTCGGCACTGACATGAAGACATGAAAATGCTTGGAATAAGGCAGGTAGTTGGCGAAAATGAAGATCAGCAGGATATGGGCCCACCAGTGGGTTTCATAGAGTATATGATTGGTATGGGGTGAGGTGGTGAACCAGGAGGCCAGGATATTGCTGACCGGATAGATACCGTGAAGATCCAAACCTGCCTCCAGGGTTGACCTTACATAGAATGTGTTCATCCCGAGTAATGAGATCATCAGCAGCAGGATCATGGTAAGGGCGATATTGGCATCCACATGCGA
Source organism: Bacteroidales bacterium (assembly GCA_036480555.1). Taxonomy (GTDB): domain Bacteria; phylum Bacteroidota; class Bacteroidia; order Bacteroidales; family SM23-62; genus SM23-62. The sequence goes on from JAZGGT010000704.1 coordinate 10,392, forward strand.
TATATGCTTCATCTCTATGCCGCTGAACCGCTTCACATTCAGGAAAAGCCTCCGGGCCAGGAAAACGATGATCGCAAGGGCGATGACCAGGGCAAAAACATCACCCGAGGCCATGATGATATCGTAGAAGATGCCCAGGAAACGGAGTACCTTTTCAGTCCCCGTTACACCATCAATCATCATTTCTATACTGCCGATCAGGATCACACAGAATCCCCAGAATACCAGGGCATGTAGCAGTCCCATTACGGGCCGCCTGAAGATCTTGGTCTGGCCGATAGCGACTTTCAGCATGAGTACTGTCCGTTGTCCGATCTGCCTCACCTTGAAAGCCGGTTTGGTAAGTTTAAAGAAGCGGATAAACCGGCGGGTTGTTACTGCAAAGGCAGTGATGGTAAGAATCAGAGCAATGATGAAAACAACCTGTTTTACCATATCAAAACTTATTGGGCTTTAGCAGTTTTGATCTCCTTGATCAGTTCCGGCAAAACCTTGGCTGCATCCCCTATGATCCCGTAGTCTGCGGCTTCAAAAATGGGTGCATCCTTATCCATATTCACCGCGACAATAAACTTCGAGGAACTCACTCCTGCAAGATGCTGGATGGCCCCGGAAATACCGAAAGCAAGATACAGGTTGGGTGCAATTATTTTCCCGGTCTGGCCGGTGTGTTCGTCATGTGAACGCCAGCCTTCATCTGACACCGGCCTGGAGCAGGCAAGTGCAGCACCCAGCAGGTCGGCAAGTTCTTCGAGGGGCTGCCAGTTATCACCTGATTTCATGCCCCTCCCTCCGGAAACTACGGTTTCGGCATCCGTCAACAGGATCTTACCAGTCTGTTTCTGAATATCCATGATGCTGGTCTGTACAGCAACGTCTGCCAGTCCGCCGTCAAAAGATTCCACGCTGGCAGTTCCCCCTGCTTCAATCAGCTCGAAGGAATTCTGTGCAAGGCTAAGGATCACCTTTTCAGTGTTGATCTTAACCCTGCTGAAAGCTTTACCACTGAAAACCTTCTTGGTTACAATAAACGGATCTACCGATTCCGGGAGGGCTGTAACACCGGGTGCAAGTCCCGCCATTAGTTTCGCTGACAATCTCGGCGCCAGCGCTTTACCGCTGTTGTTATGGGACAGGATGATAGCTTTAGCACCAGTCTTTTCAGCCGCTGCAGAAATGATGGAGGTATAGACTTGATTATCCAGTCCATCCGTCTTCCCATCATCAGCCGATAAAACGGAAGAGGCTCCGTAGTTGCCAAGCTTCGCAAGTTCTGCCTCCTCCACCTTCCCGATGGATATGGCTGTCACTGATGTACCCAGTAATGATGCAACCTTTGTGGCATAAGAGACCAGTTCGAAGGATAGCTTCTTGAATTTACCATCCCAGTTTTCTGTGTAAACCAATACTGACATATCTTGAATTATGATTTTCGGTTATTAGAGATCAGATGACTTTTGCTTCATTCTGGAGAAGCTGTACCAGCTCCTTCACATTATCAGCATCAACCATTTTGCATGGTTCTTTGGGAGTGGGTAATGTGAAATCAAGGAATTCGGTAAACGGCTCAACAGCTGCTGCAGGTACTACCTGAAGTGGCTTTTTCCGGGCCATCATGATCCCCCGCATCGCAGGTATCCTGGGCTCCTTTGCAATCCCCTTCTGCACAACGGCCACAAACGGCATGGGGATACTCAATTCTTCTTTCCCACCGTCAATCTCACGGTTGATAAGCACTTCACCGTTTTCCATCTGCAGGGATGAAACAGCAGAAACGGATGGCCTGTCCAGCAGTTCTGCCAGCATTCCTCCTACTGCCGAGCTATTGTAATCACTCGATTCGATACCATTCAAAATAATATCATAATCATCCTTCTTCACCACTTCGGCAATCTGGGAGGCTACCAGGTAGGCATCTCCACCTTCAGCATCGACCCGGATGGCATCGTCAGCCCC
>JAZGGT010000705.1:0-2022 GCA_036480555.1 Bacteroidales bacterium
CATGGCAAAATCAGTCCGGGAAAATGTGCCTCAAGTGGGACAGATATCCCTGGACCTGGAGGATCCGCTTAAATGGGATGCCGAACATCCCAATCTTTATACCCTTGTCACTTACCTGTCCGATGGAGACGAAACGGTGCTGAGCCGGACTGATAAGGTGGGCTTCAGGGAAGTGCAGGTTGAAGGGAACAGGTTACTGGTGAACGGAAGACCGGTGAAGCTCCGGGGGGCGGACAGGCACGATATCCATCCTGTACTGGGACGCATGACCACGCCTGAACTGGACAGGGAGGATGTACTCCTGGCAAAGGAAGCCAATATGAATTTCATCCGTACGTCACATTATCCGCCATCGGAGAGCTTCCTGCGGTATTGCGATGAATACGGTCTCTATGTGGAGGATGAAACGGCCATATGTTTTGTCCATACCCACCGTTCAGACAAGTACCGGGAGACAGGTACAAGCCAGGATGATCCCGGGTTTACCGGCCGTTACCTTTCACAGCTTAAGGAAATGGTGGATATGCATCGCAACCATCCATCTGTGATCATCTGGTCGATCGGGAATGAAAATCATTATGGAAGGAATTTTTTGAAGTCATATCAATGGATCAAAGATACTGATCTGACGCGCCCCGTCATCTATTCTTATCCGGGCCAGGTCCCGGACAGCCTCAGGATCTATGACATACTCAGTATTCATTACCCCAGCTGGAGGGGAGACAGGGAGCAATATGGATTTAATATCCTGGGATTTGACTATACCGCCATGCCGGTCCTTTTTGATGAATGGGCACATGTGGCCTGTTATAATAAACCAACCCTGCTTGCTGATCCCAATGTCCGTAATTTCTGGGGACAAAGCCTGGATAGTATGTGGACTAATCTGTTCGAGGCGGAGGGGGGACTAGGAGGTGCTATCTGGTGCATGATTGATGAGACATTTATGCTGCCTGATACCCTGGATGGATTCCGTGACTGGTGGGGGTGGAAGGAAGGTGTGCTGGATTTTGAAGGTCCCTGTGTAGGCTATGGAGAATGGGGGATCATTGACACCTGGCGCCGGAAGAAACCCGAGTTCTGGGGGACCAAAAAGGCTTATTCACCGGCGAGGATCCTGGTAAAAAACATCCGGGATACTGAACCCGGGAAAGACCTTCGCTTACCTATCCATAACCGCTTTGACCATACCAATTTCAATGAACTAAAGATTACCTGGTCATATGAGAGCAATTCCGGCAACATCAAGGAGCTGTACCTGGAACCTCACAAAAAGGGAGAGCTGGTAATTCCTGCCATGGACTGGCAAAATGGGACCAGTATCAATATAGCCTTCCATCTTGGGAATGACATGCTGGTGGATGAATATAACATTCAGCTTGGAAAGCGGGAGCCTGCCATTCCTGTTTTACAGAAAGGCAAATTAACAGTTGGGGACGAAAGGGACAGGATTATCATCAAGGGCGAGGAATTCAGCCTGTCAATAGACAAAGCCGACGGCCTTATCAGGGATCTGGCAGCAGGTGAAGTTGGACTCATAAAATCCGGTCCCTATATAAACTTGAAGATTCCGGGAAAACAGTTTTATGGTTCGGTCGAATCCATCATTGATCTTGCTCCAAACTGGACGTGTAAGTCCGTCCGCCATGAATTAAAAGACGGTATAGCCACAATCTATTCACAGGGAAGCTGTGACAACATGGAGGTCTCCTTTGTATTCAGGGTAGATGGGAATGGTACCATTCAGGTGGATTACGAATTGCAGGGCCTGCCGGAGGGTAAACCCGTTCAGGAGGCCGGTATTTATTTTTTGGCAGGTGACTTCTTCACGGGACTTTCGTGGGACAGAAAAGCATACTTCACTGCTTACCCCGAACAGGATCTCGGGCATCCGCAGGGCAAGGCAGACCTGTCTTTCAGTCCCCCGATGACCTACCGGGAAAAACCCGGCCATGAGTGGATCCATGATACAAAAGGGTTCTACTATTTCGGTCCGGTTGCAGAATTGGAGTATTCAAACAT
>JAZGGT010000706.1:0-6910 GCA_036480555.1 Bacteroidales bacterium
ACTGCCTTGGTTTCAACCGTGATGGCTTTCTTTTCGAACCTTTTATTTAACCTTTCTGTTTCGAGTGCAAGCTTTTGCACATGGTTTTGGGTGTCTTTGTCTGGTTTCCTGTCGTGTATCTTTTTACTCCGGTTCAGCTGAGGGGACAGCATATTTAGTTCTTTCTCAATGTCCTCCCTCTCCATTTGTATCTGACCCAGTTCTTCTTCTGCTACTCTGGCTTCTTCAATGATCCTGTGAAGATCCTCCAGGGTTCTCTCTCTGAATTCCTTCATTTGCTCCTCCAGCTCTGTATAATAACTGGTGACTGCTTCATCCCCAAAACTGAGGTAACTGGATTTATCAGCGTTCCATGAACGGGTCAGGGTAATTTGCTCTGCATTGTTGGCAATCTCCAGAATCCTTGCCGGTACATTTTTATCGGGAAATATTTTCTTCAGGACCGAGGGACTAACATTGAATGAACACGAAACCTCGGGAAGACTGAGATCACTGCGCATGATATCATCAGAAATAATGCCTGTATAAAAACTGTTAAGCGCCTCAAGTATAGAGGTCTTGCCGGATTCATTCTGGCCAATCAAACCGGTTATATTATCGGAAGCCAGATCCTGCCACCCGGTATTAATAATTGACCTGTAATTCTTGATTTTGAATTGTTTAAACCACATCTGACATCAGATTTTAATACCTATGATCAGTACGTCATCTACTTGCTCAAGGTTACCTTTCCACTGTATGAATGTGAGTTCCAGTTCCCGCTTCTGTGATTCGAGAGGTTTGTTAGAATTACTAATCAGTAAATTTTGCATGTGCTTATAACGGAATTTTTTCTCTTGAGGTCCGCCAAACTGGTCAGGATAACCATCCGAAAAGATATATATCAGGTCACCCATTTCCAGTTTAATATCATGATTGGTGAAAGACTTTTCAACCACAGCATTGATCCCAATGGGCATCTTATCCCCGCGTGTTTCCAGCAGGCGGCCGTTCCGAATCATGTAAAGGGGATTAAAGGCGCCGGAAAACTCCATTTTCATTTCATCCAGATCTACCACACAAAGAGCAATATCCATCCCGTCCTTATGTTCACTGATATCCCCTGTCTGGTGAAGCGCTTTCATTACGTTTTCCCTCAGACGATTGAGTATTACATTGGCACGTGGGATATGTTTGCTGACAATTTCATTCAGAAATGAGATACCCAGAATGCTCATAAAGGCACCCGGAACCCCATGGCCGGTACAATCGGCTGCAGCTATTGCAATCCTGTTGTCTTTTCTGTTGTACCAGTAGAAATCGCCACTTACGATATCCCGGGGCTTAAAAAAAATAAAACTTGAGGGAAAGGTTTTCTTAAAATATCTGAGATCAGGCAGTAATGCGGCCTGGATGGAACTTGCATATGAAAGGCTGCCGGCAAGCTCCTTCTGCTGTTGCTCGATCCTGTTCTTTTGTTCACTGATCTTGGCGATCAGATCCCGTTCCAGGGCAACCTCCTTAAATTGATCCATTCCTAACTTCAATACTGCAGTTTGATTCGGATTTATAAACGTTATACGGATTCATACCTGCAATGTTCCAGGCAATGTACCAGTTCATGTACCCAAATCCATGAACTAATGTTTTTGTTTGATAAACAGCTGTTTATCTTACATCTATTGTCAAATTTCAAACTTTGGCAGAGATTTTGCTTTTACTTAATCAAACGAACCGTAATTAAAACGTAAGAGTCATGAAAAAGATTATTATTATAACAGCAATATTACTTTTCGCGATCTCTGTTCACGCCCAGAGAACCTCCAGGGAACGAACCAGGCATGAACCGGAGAAACAGAAGAGTGAAACGGCCGTAAGACGGTCGGCTGAACAGAAAAAAAGCAGCAGAAGCCAGCAGGCCACCAGGACCAGGCAGGCCAGTACACGAGATATCTCCCATGCAAACAGGAGTCGGACCAGTCCGGCCAGAAGCCATTCCAATAAGCGTTCCGGTGTTAGCAGAAGCCAGACATTAAAAAGCACCTACGAAAAGCCGCGGCAGGGCCAGGTATCTCGCAGCAAAACTGGCAATCAAGGTCGTAGCAAGGGAGACAGCTCCCCGAACAGGGGGAATACCGGTACATACAAGGGACAAAAGCCATCGCCGAACAAGGGTACAACGGGCAGATATAATGGTAATGTACGCAGTAATAATAACAGCCACAGAAATAATCAATCCGTCCGTAGCAATACACATGCCGAGCATCGCCAGTATTATAAAACTCCCAACCGGAGGGCAGTACGTACAAATCATGTAAAAGGCTATCATTACAATCCCGTAAGGTACCGTAAAGTAAATTACCATTACCGTGTACCGAACAGGATCCATGTTACCTGGACCAACCGCATGTACCATGATTACCGGCTTATGTATCCCGAATTCGGGTACTGGTATTATCCAATCGGATACCGGATTGTAACTATTCCAGCATACAATGCCTATCACTATATTGGGGATGTGAGGAATGTATATGGCAGGGTCCATGAAGTCTATTATTCCTGGACTACCGACGAGTACCACCTCTATTTCGGCGGAGGTTATCCATACCATGATTTCACCGTCATCATCCCGGGCAGGCAGGCCAGGAGATATGACAGGTACCCGGAAATGTACTTTGAAGGCAGATATATGTGGGTCACCGGACTTCTGAGCACATTCGAGGGAAGGCCTGAACTGATCGTGAGAAGAAGAAGCCAGATACACCTGTATTAATTACCGTATAATGAGTTAAGAGTAGATTCTGAATCAGAAGGGGGTTGTCCCGCAAGGGACAGCCCCTTTTTTCGTATTTTTGATTTCATGAAAAAGACATTACTCCCAGCCATACCATTTATTTTATTGACATTCCAGTTTTGTATGGAGAAAGATAATCTGCTGACTGAGACTGAAAAAACCATGCTGGATGCTACCCGGTATATGGTCGAGGAGATCAGTACCGATGGCGGTTACCTCTGGTATTACCTTCCTGATCTTTCAAGGCAGTGGGGGGAAATGGAAGCTTATGAATCCATGATCTGGCTGCAGCACCCCGGCACTGTAAGCATGGGACATACATTCCTGGATGCCTATCATGCCACCGGGGATGAATATTATTACTCCGCAGCGGAGAAGGCAGCTTCTGCTATTGTCAGGGGACAAAGGCCGGAGGGGGGATGGAATTATATGATCGACTTTGCAGGGGAAGAATCCATCAGCCAATGGTACAATACTATCGGTAAAAACGGATGGAGACTGGAGGAATTCCAGCATTATTACGGGAATAGCACCTTCGACGATAAAGTGACAGCAGACGCAGCACGCTTCCTGTTGCGGATCTACCTTGAGAAAGGGGAACCAACCTTTGAAGTGGCTCTTGAAAAGGTAATTGATTTCATACTTGGAAGCCAGTACCCTGAGGGAGGATGGCCACAGCGCTATCCCCTGAGATACGACTTCAGTAAAAACGGGAACCCGGATTATACTTCCCTTTTTACATTCAATGATGATGTAATATGGGAGAATATCCATTTCCTGGTCCAGTGTCACCAAAACCTTTCGAAGGAAGATTATTCAGATGCCATTCGGGGTATGGATTTCTACCTTTTGTCCCAGCATAGCAGCGGGGGATGGGCACAGCAGTACGATATGGACCTGAACCCCTCCGGTGCACGCAGCTATGAACCACTGGCCCTGCTGCCTTCAACTACATACAAGAATGCTATGCTGCTGCTCAGGTTTTATGAATTAACCGGAGACAGGAAATACCTGGACGGTATTCCGAAGGCCATTAAGTGGCTTGAGCTGACCAGGTTGCCGGAGGATTCTTCAGTAGGTGGCAGGTATACCCACCCGACCTTTGTCGAACCGGGAAGCAATAAAGCCCTCTATGTTCACAGGAGAGGGTCAAATGTGATGCACGGGTACTATTATTATGATTATCATGATACGCTGCTTTTAGGCCACTATTCAGGGAAAGGCAAAATTGATCTCGAGAGACTGAAGAAGCAGTACGACAGCCTGGCAACCACTGCACCGCGGAAAGCTGCCAGAGGCCTCCTCATGGACGAGAAAATGTATTTTGACCTGAACCGAACCAGGCAAAGGCATATCCATGATGAACATGAGATCATGGAGATCATACAGGCGCTGGATGAAAATGACCGCTGGCTGACCACCGGAGCCATGATCAGCCACCCATACTCCGGAGACGGACAAAAACAGGAGTCCACCGATAAGTACGCTACCACCAATGTTGGTGATAAGACGGATACTTCACCCTACAGGGACAGCACCGGGCAGGAGTATATTTCCACGGGACTGTATATCAACAATATGCGCCTGCTGATTAATTACCTGAATAAGCGGGCAGCGCCCTGATCCAGATACCATTCCAGTATTCCCCTGGCAGGTTTGATATGTGCGGCGGGGTATTTTTCTGACCCTCTTCCGTTTTCTAGGATACTGGCCAGGATGCTGGCCTTGTTAGCGCCGGTTATCATAAAGCAAACCCGGTCTGCATTGTTGATCACCGTTCCGGTCAGGGTTATCCTCTGCTGGCCTGTCCCGGGATGCCTGGCCACCTCACATATCCGCCCGGAATGCAACAAATCCATCTGGTCGGGGAATATGGAAGCTGTGTGTCCGTCTGTTCCCATGCCCAACAGGATCAGGTTAAAACATGGCAAACCCTCCCTGGCGGGTAATTGTGTCCGAAGCAATGCTTCATACCTGTCTGCTTCTGCATGGGGTTCCTCCTCCCCCATCATCCTGTAAACATGAGCATAGCTGAGTGATAATGGACGCAAGAAGGTCTCATCTGTCATGCGGTAATTGCTTTCCTGATGGTCAGGGGGCACACAGCGCTCATCAACCCAGAAAAAATTTACCTGCTCCCAAAAACCGGGATCTTCAGTGACAGAGGAAAGTTTCTCAAATAACACAGCTGGAGTGGATCCGCCTGACAGGGCAATGTTAAACGGAATACCCGCCCGGATAGATTCCCTGGCAAGGTTGATCACCTTTTCAGACAGTGAATTGGCCAGTTCATCTATTGATTTGAAGGTATGTATCACAATTCGCAGTAAATACCGTCATCGGTTAGGTTTTTACAGGGATAACGCCAGGTCAATCCTTTTTCCTCTATCAGGTCATCTGCTTCTTTGGGTCCCCATGTGCCTGCCGGATATCCAAACAGGGCATGATCGGGATTTTTATCCCAGTATTTCAGGATGGGATCCACAAATTTCCAGGCACACTCAACTGCATCTCCCCTGGCATACAATGTCGAATCACCCAGCATGCAATCATGCAATAGCCTTTCGTAAGCAGTAGGCAGGTAGATTTCTGACAGGTCGGAATAATGAAAATCCATGTTTACCGTCTGGACTTTGTATCCGGCGCCGGGTACCTTCATACCATATTTTATCAGCAGTCCCTCATTCGGCTGAATCCTGATAATAAATTTATTCGTATTGACTTCATCGGTCTGATGGCCGGAGAAAATATGATGCGGGGTTGGCTGGTAATGGATCACTATCTCTGTCACCCTGGTGGGTAGCCGTTTGCCGGTCCGAACATAAAAGGGCACATCTTTCCAGCGCCAGTTATCAATATAAAACTTAATCCCAAAATAAGTCTCTGTGCGGCTGTCAGGATCCACCCCTGTTTCCTTCCTGTAACCTTTGGCTGACTCTCCCCTGATCATGGATTCCGTATATTGCCCCCTGATCACATTGCTGGCCAGGTCCTGCTCGCTTAAAGGACGCAGGGATTCAAAAACTTTCACAATCTCATTCCGAATGGAACTTGAATCTGCCCAGACCGGGGGCTCCATGGCTACCAGGGCGACCAGCTGTAACATATGGTTCTGGAACATATCACGCAAAGCCCCGGACCCCTCGTAGTATCCACCCCGGTCCCCCACCCCTATGCTTTCAGCAGCAGTGATTTCAACATGGTGTACCTAATTCCTGTTCCAAATGGGTTCGTAAATGGCATTTGAAAACCGGGTGACCATGATATTCTGTACGGTTTCCTTTCCCAGGTAATGATCAATCCGGTAGATCTGTTCCTCCTCAAAGACCTCCCTGAACTGTTGGTTCAGTTCTTTGCCCGATGCAAGATCATATCCAAATGGTTTTTCCACGATGATCCTTCGCCAGCCGGTCTTATTCCTTGCCAGTCCCTGGCCAGCCAGGCTTTGCGCCACTTTTGCATAAAGACTCGGGGGAGTTGCGAGATAAAAAATGTGCTTGTCTCCGGTATCCAGTAACTGTCCCAGTTCATCCAGTTTGTTTTTCAGCCTGGTGTATTCAGCCTGATCCGCTGTATCAATGGATACATAATACAGGTAATCCAGGAATTGGGTAACCCTGGCGGGATCTGCATCATCCCCTGAAAAAGTTTCCAGGGCCTCTCTCATATGATCCCGGAATGATTCATCGGTAAACTCCTTCCTGCCTGTTCCCAGCAGGGCAAAGTGTTCGGGCAATAGATCCTGGAGGTACAGATTGTAGATGGACGGGATCAGCTTCCGTCTGGCAAGGTCTCCTGACGCTCCAAAAATCGTCAGGATATGTGGGTCTGGTTTTTGCATATTAGAGTGCCTCCAGCACCCTGTTCACTTTCTCTGTAATGGCCTGGCTGATCTCCAGCATTTCACCCTCCATGAGTTTGGACATGGTTTCATGTGGATTCATGGCCAGGACCTCAGTCCCGCCTTCCACTTCCTGCACAACAAAGTTGCAAGGGAGAAGGGTTCCTATCTTATCATCAACTGTCAGGGCCTGGTGAGCGTATTCCGGATTGCATGCCCCCAGGATGAGGTAGGGCCTGAAATCTACATCCAGTTTCTTTTTAAGGGTTTCCCGGACATCGATCCGGGTAAGGACA
>JAZGGT010000707.1:0-4343 GCA_036480555.1 Bacteroidales bacterium
TTGGCTACCTGGGTCGCATCACTGGCAAACATGGCGAAAAAATTCGAGGCCAGCATGAAAATAGGCGCTCCCGGCGGATGTCCAACCTCCATTTTATAGGAGGACGCGATGAATTCACCGCAATCCCAAAAACTTGCAGCAGGTTCAATGGTTAACAGGTAAACAATTGATGAAATGAGGAAAACGATCCAGCCAGTGATTATGTTGGTCCGTCTGAAGATATTCATAGACAAATAAAGGTATTATTATGCAAATAAGTCCGGATTTTAAGAAAATTTAACGGTTTGTGACATACCTCCAGGGAAGTGTCTTCCACGGTTCCCCGGCATAGTCGATACCTATCCTTGGACCAGTCTGCACAGCAACCTGCTGATCACTATCCTCAATCCATAGCCTTTCAGAACCGGCCAGGTTCTCCCCGTAAAAATCTGAACCGATCTCAAGCCTTCGGGTGATCCGCCCGGGTCCTGTAATATCATTCAATCCCCTGATTAACACAGCTTGTGGTTCATTACTATCTCCCGTGACGATATTCAGCATCCAGTACATCCCGTAGATCAGGTATACATAGACTGATCCTCCGGGATGGTACATGATCTCAGTGCGTGATGTCCTTCCTTTGCTTGCATGGCAGGCCTTATCCTCCTCGCCCCGGTAAGCTTCCACTTCAGTAATCTGACTTGTGAATAATTTCCCGCTGTCAAAACGACGCACTAGTACTTTCCCGAGCAATTCAGGAGCTACATCCAGGACATCCCTGCTGAAAAAATCCTGCTCAAGCTTCATAAGTTTCCAAGAATATGGATCTCAGTATTGGATCTTATCACTTTTCTGGTCCCAATAATTAAATGCCTCAATGGCTTCCTTACCCAGGATCCTGGTGAACCGGACCTGTCTTTTATCTAAAGCCATATCGATTTGTTGATAGATATGTGAATCATCAAATCCATATTTACCGGCATCTTCTTTTGAGTTGCCGTAATAGATTGTGGGGATGCCCGCCCAGTAGATAGCCCCAAGGCACATGGGACAAGGTTCACAGGTTGTGAATAAAACACAATCATTCAGCTTGAACCGCTGAAGCTTTTGTGTGGCTGAACGAATGGCATTTATCTCAGCATGTGCTGTGGGATCATTTTCTTCTGCAACACTGTTAATCCCTGTTGACACTACCTCACCGTCCCTCACAATAATGGCAGCAAAAGGTCCTCCTCCCCGTTCAACATTTTCAACGGACATGCGGATGGCCATGCGCATGAATTCTTCATTTGTCCGGTCTTCCATGCTCTGTTAGATCTGGTTTAAGGTTCTGCCTTGCAAACAGGAACAACGAATAAAAAAACGCGAAAAAAGAAACTCCTGTATGGGTTTCCAGGGTATCTTCATTCAGCATGGAGAAAAACCCTACCAACAGGAACATGATCATAAAATAATCATTCCATTTTCGTTCCAGGTATACCGGGTACAGGATACAGACCAGGATCCAGATAAAACCAATGATGCCATAAGTCAGCATGAAGGTCAACAACTGGTTGTGGGCGCGTAACCTCCATCGCTCTGACAAGGGACTGTTAACCTTCTGGTAATATGCTGAGTAAGAGGTCATAACATCACCAGTTCCCACACCAATCCAGAAATGATCCCCGATAATATCCAATGCCGCCTGCAGGTAAAGGATCCGCTGGGTGACTGAATGTCCGGATGGATTCCCATTCTTTCTGAATACATCTATCTGCCAGAGTATCAGGTAAATTTGATTATACAGACTGAATTTTTTGCTATGCAGGTAATTTGCTTTCCCCTGTTCAATTAAACTGATATCTTCAGTACCAAGTTGTGCCATACCTGCTGAATCCTTTCGTAATCCCTTGGATGTAAGATACCTGATAATAATATACTTGATCTCGTTCCCCAGACTGTCCTGGCTATCATAATCAATTTCGCTGACCAGGTTCCATTCTTTCCTTAATTCTGGTTCACAGAAATATAACCATATATAGTGTCCGTTCTCAATATAATCCTGTGAAAAATCATGTGTATATGGATTCCCGTTAATGGTAGCCTGCTCTATTTTGTCAGGATCAATTTTTTCAACATTATAAAACCGGTCTACTGATCTGGCAAGTATAGAAAATCCTAATAAGATCCCGGTTAGCATGAAAACCGCAAGTGTCCATTTCAAAACCACTGTAGGAATCTTATGCAGATGCACCCAGAACAATATAAATCCTACCCCCAGGAATATGATAATCCCTGTAATGGCCTGCAGGATAAACAGAAAGATGATCAGCCAGCCAAGAAGCATTGAATAGATGATCCTCTCCCATCTTGTTGCCATCTCCCGGTCAAGGATCATATATACAAGGGAAAATATGGCTATATCAATTAAGAGGGAAAAGCGGATATGATCCACGAACAGAGAGATTTCTCTCGGGTCCGTATAATTATAATCAATGATTCCTGTCACTACAGCCATACTTGACACAGAACTGGCAAAAACACCTGTTACCAAAAACAAGAGTACCCACTTAAACTGTTTTGAGGTAATTGGTTCAGAAAGGCCCATGATCAAAGCCAGTACGAATATTGGGAGCTTTATCCGCAAATCATGAAAAGCATAAGCGAAATCTTTCGAGATAACAAGACCGGCCAGGAATACCAGGTATATCGAAAGGATGAACCATAAACTCCTGCGCTCCCTGAGTTTCCACAATTTGCTCTTAAAGTCTGCCTCAAGTAACCAATTGGCTGCCAGAATGATCTCAAAAACACTTGTGGTGAAAACAGAGAGCGGCAGGCTGGCAGCTAGGCAGGCAAGACCAATAAAATAGATTTTCGAGTGTACTTCCTTCCCAAACATAAGCCATGCAGGCGGAGATTGTAAATGCAAGTTAAAATTATTTATTTCAATCACTTGGGTAAACTCATTCCAGGTCCAAGAAATGTCATTTAACTTTCTGATATAAAGTTAATTATTAAAAGAAAAAATAAACTGACTGGATTATTATTGTATTAAAAAAAAGATTTGTATTTTTGCGAACCACAATTTCAGGGTTGTGTATTCATTAACAGACTAATAAATCAAATAAAGTGGACACGCTGAGCTACAAAACAAAATCGGCTAATAAGGAAATGGTGAAGAAGGAATGGTTACTCGTCAATGCAGAAGGGGAAGTGCTCGGAAGAATGGCTTCAAAAGTAGCCAAGATCCTGAGGGGTAAACATAAGCCAAGTTTCACGCCACATGTTGATTGCGGGGACTATGTTGTTATCATAAATGCTGAGAAGGTTAAGCTTACCGGCAAGAAAATGACCGATAAAAAATATTTCAGGCATACCGGTTACCCGGGTGGCCAGGTGATTGAGACTCCTGAAAAACTGCTCGCAAAGAAACCCGGCTCAGTAGTTGAAAAAGCCATTAAGGGTATGTTACCAAAAAGCAGGCTCGGAAGTGAAATGTTCAGGAACCTTCATGTTTTTGCCGGTCCCGTTCATACACATGAAGCCCAGCAGCCAAAAGAAATTAATTTAAACGATATTAAATAAGTAATATGGAGGCCATCAATACAGTAGGAAGACGGAAAGCCGCTGTTGCACGGATTTATGTGAGCGAGGGTAAAGGACAAATTACGATTAATCATAAGGATTATAAAGAATACTTTCCGCAGGAAAGATTACAATACGTTATTGAACAACCTATCAAGATTGCAGAAGTAGAAGGCAAATATGATATTAAGGTAAACCTAGACGGAGGCGGTTTTAAAGGTCAGGCAGAAGCCCTCAGGCTGGCTATTGCCAGGGCCCTGATCAAGATTGATCCGGAGAAAAAACCGATACTAAAATCCGACGGATTGCTGACCCGGGACTCACGCGAAGTGGAACGGAAAAAACCAGGTCAGCCGAAGGCCCGCAAGAGATTCCAGTTCTCCAAGCGCTAGCCTATTGCTTTGTTTAGTATCTAAACTGGTGAGATTCCCGGAACGTGGGACTACCTGCCGGTTGACAAAATGAATGTAAACAATTAATCCATACAAAATGTCAAAGACTAGTTTTCAGGAATTATTAGATGCAGGTGTGCATTTCGGACACCTTAAAAGGAAATGGAATCCCAATATGGCTCCCTATATTTTTATGGAGCGGAACGGGATACATATTATTGACCTGCAGAAAACTGTAGAAAAGCTCGAAGATGCTGCAGCTGCGCTCAGGCAAATTGCCAAATCAGGCCGGAAGATCTTGTTCGTTGCCACAAAGAAGCAGGCGAAAGATATTGTAGCCGAGCGGGTAAACAAAATGAACATGCCTTACGTGACAGAACGCTGGCCAGGCGGCATGCTGACCAA
>JAZGGT010000708.1:0-15095 GCA_036480555.1 Bacteroidales bacterium
GTACAAACTCCCCAGGTTTTTCAGTACGATATCCTGATGAAGGGCTACGAACAGGAATATTCCGACTCATTTACAGATGATGCCAGTGTGGTTGAATCAGTTGGTTACCCGGTAAAGCTGGTGGAAGGAAATCCGGAAAATATAAAGATCACCACACAGGAAGACCTGGTCTTTGCAGAAGCTGTCTTTGATTATTATAAACAGAAATCAGGTTTTTTCTAATCCACATCGAGGGTGGTTTCAAGAACCTCCCCTCCCAGGCTGGTTTTGCGTTCGACCCGGGCAGGATTGCCCACAAAGCCAATAAAACCACCGGACGATGCTTTGGCTTCCAGGTACTTACTTACATGAACCTTGGCTTTGCCGTAAGAACTGGAATTGACAACGGCTTTTTCCGATTTGAATTCATAACCTGAATATGTGGCCTTGGTATTCACTTTCACTTTCTGGAATTTACCTTCACCTTTAAGTGTCAGTATGGATCCCTGGGAGATGTTGATATCCAGATCATCACAGTATAACCTGAGCCTTGTGGCACCGCCGTTGAACAACTTTATGGATAACTTATCCAGGTAAATATCCTCCTCGGACCACACACTGGCCCTGGCCGTAGATTCTATCTCTTTCAGATCTTTGAAATAGATCTTCACCTTCAGGACAGCTTTCTTGTAACTTCCTGTTTTCATCTTTACATTCAGCACACCTTTCTTCACCTCGGATATAAGGCTCAGTGGATTTGCATTTTCTATTTCCAAATCAATCCCTTCTTTTTCGGAAAGGATCAATTCCGCCTCGATCTCGCTGCTGATATTCAGGGAATGGAATTCCGGAAGATCCCTTTTTTCCGTGATCTGCGAATTTACTGCGGAGACAAATACCAGCATCATGGCTGTAAGCAGGAAAAGTATACGATTTTTCATTTATCTTATTATTTTAATATTTTTATAATAACGTTATTAATCCAGTTTACGATATATTTGGCTCATTGTTATAGTCGACATGAAAAAAGTTTGGATCATATTTGTTCTCTATTGTGGCATGTTAATCCCCTCACATGGTCAAATTCAACTGGAATGGATAGATACGACCTCGTATAGGGATTATTCGACCATGTACTTTTTCACCAACAGGCCTGCGATCATTTCTGACAGTGGTCATGTAAGCTTCCGTGACAAATACCAGTATGGAACTGATACCCTTACTTTTGGCACCTATTTTCTTGAGAGTGATTCTTTTGTTATTAAATACAGGGCCAGTTATGGGGAAGAATTTTCCTTTAATGTGCCCAGGGAACAAAACTTCCTATATAAAATATATCAGAATCTTGTCGTAAGAAAAGGTATCCGCCATTTTGAGATCGTGATCCCTGGTTATGCCAAAACATTTTCAGACCAGCGGCATAATTTTATAAAAGGCCTAAAGGAAAGTTACCGAGATACGCTGATCGAAGATGTTGCTTTCATCACCTATGCCTGGGCCGATGAATGGCGTGCCTATAAATATCACAAGGCCAAGCAATCCGCAGAAGAAGGGGCAATTGACTTTTTTCTTTTCCATCACCTTTTGTCGAGTATGATTCGTGATACCAGTTTTATGAACAGCATTCCTCACAAATTTACGGTTGGCCTCTTATGCACATCCATGGGAAATGAGTTGCTTAAAAGATTTGTACTGAAGGCAGATGAAAATGGTATTGAACTTCATAAAACCTACAGCCATATCCTGATGGTGGGAAGTGATGCCTCATGGGACAGCTTTGAGGAGGGGAAAGGATTCGACAGGATCGACAGGCTTACGGATTCCGTTTACGTTGTCATGAATCGCAAGGATGGCCCCCTGATCATGTCCCAGGCATTTAACATGAAAAAAAGGCTCGGGAGACATGGTCCCCGACGACCATGGGAAATGCCTGATTTTGTAAATGTATTTGATATAACCGGGCAACTGATCAGGAAGGATCTTGCTAAGCTCAACCATGACTACCTGCTCAGAAATCCATACTTCCAGGATATTCTTCTTGGTGTCTACAGTGATCAGGAAAAACGATGATTAAGCCATAATCAATTTTCATCTATCCTTGTAGAACAAGTATGAAATTCTTGCCACCACCATCCATTTACTGGCCGGTACAATTCCATCCTTTGCCTAAATTCCCTGCCACAGTTGGAGAATTAACACAATCTTAACATATCATTACCTGTAATACCATATTTTGCCACGCCGTAAAAGATGCACACAATAAAAACTGTGGAAACTTTGTTGGCCATTTTAGTTTCCTTAGTTTTTTTATTTACATTTGCCCGCATGAATAAGGAATTTGAGGATATATTAAAGAAAGTTTCTGCTCTGTACCGCAAGTATGGTATCAAGAGTGTGACCATGGATGATGTTGCTCATGAGCTTGGCATGTCAAAGAAGACCTTGTACCAGTTTGTATCAGATAAAACAGAGCTGGTACAGCAGGTAGTCGAACACGTCCGCCAGTGCAATTTCAGTTCAATGAAAAAGAAGGAAGGGACAAACCTGAATGCCATTGAAGAACTGATAGAGGTAAGCCAGCATGTTAACAGGTTAATGAAGGATCACAGTCCCGCTTATGAATACGACCTGAAAAAGTATTATCCGGATATCTACCGGAACCTGATGTCGGCACGTAGAAAGCTGATGTATGAATCCATGATCTCAAATATCAGAAAAGGAAAAGAGGAAGGCGTTTATCGCAAGGAGCTGGATGAAAAGATCATCTCGAAACTTCACCTATTGAGAATTGAGAATTTGCAAACAACCGAGATTTTTAACGAAGAAGAGATGCGTTCGCAAAAATTTTTCAGGGAGGTTTTCGTCTACCATATACATGGACTGGCGACAGATAAAGGCCTTAAAATACTCCGTAATAATGTAGATAAACTGGCCATATTGAAAGAACATTAATTATAGTATATCTCATTTACCTTGAACATTTTAGAATAATACTGGTTTATAAAGAATACGATGAAAATGAAACTGACTGCCATACTGATGAGTACCATATTTGTGCTGGGAGCATTTTCTGCAACTGCTCAAACCATAGGCATAGAATCCAAGAAAACAGCCTTCACTTTGGCTGAAGCGCAGGCATATGCTATTGAGAATAACCTCAACGTAGAAAATTCAAGGCTGGATCTCGAATCTGCCAGGCAGCTGATTCGGGAAAATGTTGCATTGGGGCTCCCCCAGGTCTCAGGGGACCTGTCTTATACAAATAATCTCCAGTTGATGACCACACTGATCCCTGCTGAATTCATGGGGGGAGAACCGGGCACACATGTACCGGTAAAATTCGGGACACAGCACACTGCCAGTGCCAACATCATTGCGAACCAGATGCTCTTTAACGGTCCGTGGATAGCAGCGTTACAGGGTGCAAGTACCTATAAGGATTTGATGAATAAAACCCTGGAAAAATCTGAAGCAGACATCAAAGAAGCAGTAGCTCAGAGTTATTATGCCATATTGCTGGCTGAAGCCGCAAGGGATGCCTTCGCCAGGAACCTGGAATCAATGAACTCAAGGCTGGAAGAAACCAGGACCATGTACGAAACCGGTTTCCTTGAGGAAACGGATGTTGACCAGTTGCAGATTGCCGCTTCCAATATTGAAAATGAATACATCACTGCCAAACAGATGGTTAATGTTTCCTACAGGTTCCTGGTATACAATATGGGATATGGACTGGACTCCAATATTGTGATCACAGAAACCCTTCCTGAGATTATAAGTGGACTAAGCCGTGATCTCATTGAACAGGAATTCAATGTGAACAGGCATTATGATTACAGGATTGTTGATTCACAGGAAAAATTGGCTGCCATAAACCTCAAAAGATTCAAATTTGAATACATGCCAACATTGACAGCATATCTTTCCCACCAGCAAATGGCCATGAGAAATGATTTCAGCTTCTTCGATGCAAAGGGAGATTGGTATCCTGCAACCATGCTTGGCGTTAACCTGAGCATACCTGTATTCAGTTCAGGCATGCGAAAATCAAGGATCGGGCAGGCCAGGATTGACCTGGAAAAAACGCAAAATTCAAAGCGAGACCTGGCAAATGCCCTTGAACTGCAGGTGCAACAGGCAAGGATTGATTTCAGGACCTCTTACCAGAAATACCTGAATGAAAAGAACAATATAGAATTGGCACAGAAAATTTATGACCGTACATCCACCAAGTACCAAAATGGAATGGTAAGCAGCCTGGAATTAACCATTGCCACCGAACAACTTACGGGGGCACAGACAGGTATTATCCAGGCCATGGTGGAATTACTCAACACAAAATTAGCATTGGACAAAGCATTGGGAAATATTTAAATGAAAATAAATCTAAAAATACAGATAAGGGAAATGAAAAAACTACTGATAATCACAAGTATAGTTGTCCTGGCATCTGCCTGCAATATGAACAGTCCGGAAATGTTAGAACAACAGCTAAAGAAGAAAAAAGACCAGGTCCGGGAGTTAAACGACCAGATCGCCAGCCTGGAAGAACAACTGGCACATAATTCCGGTGAAGAGGCCGCTGCATTCCTGGTACCCGTTACCGTTAAAGCAATGGTTCCTCAACCTTTTGAACATTATATTGAAATCACCGGCAAACTTGAAGCTGAAGAAGATGCTTTTATCAGTCCGGAAATGAACGGGCAGATCGACAAGATCTATATAAAAGAAGGCCAGTATGCAAATAAAGGCCAGTTGCTGCTCTCCCTGAATACAAGTATAACGGAGAGCACAATCCAGGAAGTAAAAACCGGCCTTGAGCTGGCGAACAAGCGCTATGAAAAGCAAAAAGACCTCTGGGATCAGAAGATCGGATCCGAAATGCAATACCTGGAAGCTAAAAACGCGAAGGAACAAGCTGAAGCCCGCCTGGCCACACTTGAGGCCCAGCTTGATATGGCCCGGGTAAAGGCTCCTTTCTCCGGTATTGTGGAAACCATCATGCTGAAAGAAGGGGAACTGGCCGCTCCAGGTATGCAGGTAATCCAGATGGTAAGCCTGAATAACCTGAAACTTTATGGCAATATATCAGAACGATACATGACCAGTATTAAAAAGGGAGATATTGTAATTGTAGCTTTCCCTGATGTGGAAGGACTCAATGTGAAGGTCCCCATCCACCGTGTAGGAAATGTCATTGATAATGCAAGCAGAACATTCCGCATTGAGATGAAAATCAACAACAGGCAGAAAACCCTAAAACCAAATATGTATTCCACCATTCAGGTGAATGACTTCAAAACCGCTTCTGCATTTGTGGTCCCATCGGTATCCATCAAGCAGGATATCAAGGGGAACTATCTTTATGTTGCCTCTAAGGAAGAAGGTGAACTCAAAGCAAGGAAGAGATACGTTGAAACTGGACTTTCATACAAGGATCAGACCATGATCAAGGAGGGAGTTTCCAAAGGAGAAGAAGTAATTTTAAAAGGATTTGCACAGGTATCCGACGGCGTCACTGTTGTTGTAAAGTAAACCCTGGGACAGACTAAATCATCTATCAACATGAGTGCAAAAGAAATTAAAGACAGCGTCATCAGGGAATTTAAATTAACCACCCTGGCTCTGAAAAACAGGAATACCGTTTTCCTGCTGGCATTTGTCATTCTGCTATTCGGAGGTATATCCTACAAGAATCTTCCTAAAGAGTTATTTCCTGATATAGTCATCCCGACCATCATGGTGCAGACAACCTATCCCGGGAATGCGCCAATCGATATTGAAAACCTGATCACCAGGCCACTGGAAAAAGAAATAGATGGGATAAACGGGATCAAGGAATTGTCCTCTACTTCAGCACAGGATGCATCCATGATATTCGTGGAATTCAACACGGATGTTAATATTGATGATGCCCTTACTGACGTGAAGGATGCAGTGGATAAGGCCAAAAGCGAATTACCCAACGATTTGCTGTTCGACCCGCTTGTCATGGATATTGATCTGTCAGAATTCCCCATTATCAATATTAACCTTTCAGGAGATTTCAGTCTGGAGGAACTGAGGGATTACGCTGAATACCTGGAGGATGAAATTGAAAGCATAAGCGAGATCTCAAAGGTTGAGATGGAGGGATTGAATGAGCGTGAGATCCTAATCAATGTGGACCTGCATAAAATGGAAGCCATGGAATTATCTTTCTTTGACATTGAAATAGCCGTGACTGCAGAAAATGTTTCAATTTCCGGTGGAGAGATCAAACTGGGCTCAGCCCGGCGATCCATTCGTACCATTGGTGAATTCAAATCCATAAAAGAGATCGAAGACATCATCATCAAGAGGGAATTTGGCAGAATCGTATACCTGAAAGATGTGGCCGATGTAATTGACGGGTATGCAGACCCGGATTCTTATGCCCGGCTTGACAGGCACCCAGTGGTGTCTGTGCAGGTGATTAAAAAAGGAGGGGAAAACCTGCTGGCCGCCACCGATCAAATCTTTGAGACCCTTGACCGGGCCAAGGAATCAGGTCGTATTCCGGCAGATTTGAACCTTACCCTGACCAACGACCAGTCGGATATGGTCAGGATACAGCTTCACAATCTTGAGAACAGCATGATCATGGGGGTGATCTTTGTTGTCCTGGTACTTTTCTATTTTCTGGGTACGCGAAATGCACTATTTGTTGGACTGGCCATTCCGATGTCCATGTTCACCTCATTTGTGGTCCTGAACATCATCGGGTATAAACTGAATATGATCGTTCTGTTCTCCCTGATCCTGGCACTCGGGATGCTGGTGGATAATGGTATTGTCGTTGTGGAGAATATATACCGGTTTGTAAGCCGGGGCTACAAACCTTTCGAGGCGGCCAAACAAGCCGTTGGGGAGATAGCTGTACCTATTATCGCCTCCACGGCGACTACACTTGCTGCCTTTGTCCCTCTTGCCTTCTGGGGAGGCATGACTGGAGAATTCATGAAAGCCCTGCCAATCACCCTGATCATTGTGCTTACCTCGTCACTCTTTGTTGCATTGGTGATCATCCCGGTGTTTTCAGCCTCATTCATCCGTGTCGGGGGAACAGAATATGATAGTAAACCCAATAAGAAAAAAGGGTATACTATTGCCTTAATCATGTTTGCGATCAGTATTCCTTTCTACCTGATGAAGGCAAACTTCTTTGCCAATCTTCTGGCTTTATTTGCCATTATCGGTATCCTGAACCTGCTTATCTTTCACAAAACAGAATTATGGTTCCAGCGGGTATTCCTTTTATGGTTGGAGAAGATCTATACCAGAATACTGATATTTGCCCTCAGTAAAAGAAGGCCGATGTGGTTGTTCTTAGGAACCATTGCCCTGCTTTTTTTCACACTTATCCTCTTTGGGATCCGTTCACCCCAGGTTAATTTCTTCCCGGTCAATGCACCCAATTATATTAACATTGTTGCAGAATTTCCGATCGGAACAGATATCTCCGAGACAGACCGGTTCATGAAGGAACAACTGGAAGAGGATGTTTTCACCTTGATCGAACCTTACCAGGCCATAGTTAAATCAGTACTTACCACCGTAGGGAAAGGCGGAGAAGAGGATATCAGCAACATGAGTGTGGCAGGAACCCCGCACAAAGCTCTTACAACAGTCACATTTGTTGATTATGAATTCCGGAAAAAGAATGATACAAGGGCCATCATGAGGGAGATCAGTGAAGCTCTGATCGGAAAATATCCCGGCGTCCAGCTATCCATTGAGAAGGATGTGATGGGACCTCCGGCCGGAAAACCCATCAATATTGAGATCGTTGGCCAGGAATTTGATCAACTCATTTACCTGGCGGATTCCATGATGACCTTTTTAGATATGGCCAGTATCGATGGAATTGAAGGCTTGAAAATTAATCTTTCCGTAGGAAAACCGGAATTGCTGGTAAACATCGACAGGGAAAAGGCAAGAATGTATGGAGTATCAACCATGCAAATCGCCAGTACTTTGCGTACAGCACTTTTTGGCAAGGAGATCTCTGATTTCAAGGTGGGTGAAGATGAATACCCCATACAGTTGCGATTGCAGGAAAAGTACAGGTATGATGTGCCGGCACTGATGAACCAGAAGATCACATTCGATGAAGATGGCCAAAATATTCAGGTGCCAATTTCTTCCGTGGCAGATTTTACCTACAGTACTACCTATGGATCCGTCCGCCGCAAAAATCTGGACAGGGTAATCACCGTTTATTCAAACATCATTGAGGGATACAATGCAACTGAAATTAATGCTCAGATCGCAGCAACACTTGGCAATTTTGAACTGCCGGAAGGGTATACATTCTCCTTCACAGGAGAACAACAGGAGCAGGAGGAATCCATGGCCTTCCTCGGCCGGGCCATGTTGATCGCCCTGGCATTGATCCTGCTGATCCTGGTTTCCCAGTTTAATTCCATTATCAGACCGGCAATCATCCTGGCAAGTATACTGTTCAGTACCATAGGTGTATTTGGTGGGATCTCCACCTTCAGGATGGATTTTGTTGTTGTTATGACAGGGATAGGACTTGTATCACTGGCCGGGATCGTGGTCAACAATGCCATTGTGCTGATTGACTATATAGAATTGCTGAAGGCCCGCAAGAGGAAGGATATGGGACTGGAACCGGATGCTTTCCTGCCCGTCGAGATAGCCACTAAATGTATTATTCTGGGAGGTAAGACCAGGCTCCGTCCGGTACTTCTGACAGCTATTACCACTATACTCGGACTGCTGCCGCTTGCAGTTGGACTGAACATCGACTTCAGGGGATTGTTTACGAGCTTTGCGCCTAATCTTTATTTCGGCGGACCGCAGGTGCTGTTCTGGGGACCCATGGCATGGACTGTGATATTTGGACTGACATTCTCCACCGTCCTGACCCTGTTGATTGTCCCTGTGATGTACAGGCTAACCACCCTGATGCAACAAAGGATGATAAAGCTTATCCAGCTTCGCAAAAATAACAATGGCAATGAACCTGCATTGGTGGAATAAAAACAGCCATTTTGTTATTTCGAACTCAGGGAAGGCAGTATATAGCGGGTTAGCAGGTCATGAACGGCCCATTCCTGTTCGGTCGTGGCTCCAGGGGGGATGTTATTTTCTGCTGTGGAAACGACTATCAGGTCCGGAACAGGGAAAACAAAAATGAATTGTCCTCCATACCCTATGGCCATGAAACAATCATAAAGATTAAACTGGCCAAGCCACCAGAGGTAGGCATAATTATAATTTTTCATGCTTCCCCATTCATTGGGATGGGCCAGGTCAGTGCTGGGAGATCTGGAAAATAAGATCCAGTCCCTGGATATGATTTGCTTTCCATTCAGCATGCCATCATTTAAATAAAGGTAACCGAAAGTGGCCATTTCCCTGGGTGTGATATGCATGGAGTTCCCTCCAAAGTAGATCCCCTGTGGATCCTGCTCCCAGAAATCGATATCAATGCCCATGGGTTTGAAAAGGTTATTAAATGCAAACTCATGGGTACTCATGCCGGTTGCCTCGGTGATTACACCGGAAAGAATGTGGGTGATAAAGGTATTGTACCTCATCCCTCCACCTGGATCAAATATCAAAGGGTATTCTATGGTCTTCATAATCCAGTTATCCGAATTATAGAGTTCCATATAAACACCATAATTGTCTGTAGATTCACGCTCTATTCCCATTCTCATGTTGAGCAGATGCCGGATGGTAATGTCGTGTTTACGCGGGTCCATGCCCTCATAGATATAATCAGGAAAATAGTCCAGCATTTTGCTGTCAAGTCCATCTATATACCCTTTTTGTAAAGCAACTCCTGCAATGGCTGAAAGCATACTTTTGGATACGGACATAACATTGTGAGGATGATCCTGTGTAAATCCGTTGTAGTACTCCTCTCCGACAATTTTCCCATCTTTAATTACTAGCAAGGCATCGATATATTCCTTTCCGGAGGCAACAATGAAGGCAGAATCCAGTAACTGTTTGCTCATACCTACCGATGCCGGTGAGGCAGTTTCCCATTGATATGGTACGAAAACATCTTCCCCCGGATCCTAACTGCAACTTATAAGGATTACGAAAAGGCAGATGAAGATGGCTCTGTAGTGCACAGAAAATAATCTGGTATCTCCTGGATTTCCACAATAATGATGCCTGGATTTTTTGTTTATCTTTAATGAATGCAACGTACACTTATATTTTTACTGATCTTCACCGTACTGATTGCCGTTTTTGCCCTTCAGAACAGCGGTGAGGCGGAAATCAGACTCTGGTTCTGGAGCATCAGGACGTCTATGGCGCTGGTACTGATCCTTACTTTTACTTTTGGAGCCGTGGCTGGAATATTATTCTCCCTCCCGGGCTGGTCCCGCAAGCCCTCAAGGAAAAAACCGGATCAGCAGGCAACGGCTGTACCTGATTCCGGAAAGGAAAATGAATCCGTACCGGGGGAAAAGGCAGGCGGGGACCCTGAATTTGAAGATGTGAACGGATAGATTTAATAGTCTTCTCTCTTTATCTTTTCTGTATCAATCTCATATGAAGCCAACCTCCAGGCGAACATCCCACCTGCGAGCTCAGATACATTTGTGTATCCCCAGTCTCTTAAAAAGGAGAATGCCGCTGTACTTCGCTGATTATCATCGCAGTAGATAAATATTGGCTGTTCCATATCAAAGCTGTCAACGACCGTTTTAAGACTTACTGAGGATTCTGTTAGTCTGGCCCCGTGTATTCTGTCCTTTCGGTATTCCTTCCATGTCCGTGTATCAATAATCAGTGGAACATTCGCAGATTTTATACTCAGATAGAATTCCTCAGGCGAAAGCAGCCAGGATTTATCTTCGGCAACATCCTGGGCCACAAGAGATATAAAATTAATTGAACAAAGCATTAAAAACAGTAAGATTCGCATCAGGGAAGGTTTTAATTTTTGTTTATACGAAATTTCTCTCACCTTGTTTCAAACAAACAGCATAAATATTCCGAG
The DNA here is from genome assembly GCA_036480555.1 of Bacteroidales bacterium. Lineage (GTDB taxonomy): Bacteria > Bacteroidota > Bacteroidia > Bacteroidales > SM23-62 > SM23-62. The sequence goes on from JAZGGT010000708.1 coordinate 10,991, forward strand.
AATCCAGCCCTTCAGTCATTAATTGAAAAAAGTATGCTGATAAGGGACTTACTCAACCTGTTGATGCCGGTCCTCTGTCCTGTCTGTGGAGCTGTGCTGTTGAAAAATGAAGGGATCATATGCACGGGTTGCATATATGAGCTCCCGCGAACACGGTACTTATCCTATTCAGAAAATCCTGTATCCCGGTTATTCTGGGGAAGGATATATGTGGAAAATGCTACAGCTTTATTCCAATACCAGAAAGGAAGCCGCTTCCAGCAACTCATTCATGAGCTTAAATACAAGGACAGGCAGGATATAGGCAGGGAAATGGGAAGGCTTCTCGGAATCGAACTGGAAGGATCACCCTTTACATCTGCCGATATAATATTGCCGGTCCCACTCCATAAAAAGAAATACAGGCAACGTGGCTACAACCAGTGCCATCCGATTGCTGAAGGGCTTTCAGAAAGCCTGGGGATTCCCTGGTATAGCGGTCATTTGATCCGTCCATCTGTTTCCCTGACCCAGACCAACAGGTCCCGTATGGATCGCTGGTCAAATGTGGATGGAACATTCGAGGTAAAGGATCCTGGAAAATTGTGTGGCAAACATATCATCCTTGTTGATGATGTAGTCACGACCGGGGCTACACTCGATGCATGCGCGACTGCCCTCCTGTCCCTGGAAAAGGTCCGGGTCAGTATTGTAACCGTGGCGGTGGCACTGAAAGTCTTTAATTAAAAATTATTTCAGGATAACCCAGCCCCTTTCCTTGGAAATGGTATTGATCAGGGAGGTAATGGTGATATACTGCTGCATCAGCGGATTCACTGCCTTCAGATCATCATTATTAACTTGCTGGACCTCACGGATTTGCTCTTCTTTCTCGCGCTGGGCAACCTCCAGGATCTTCCGCTTGTATTCGATCAGGGCTTTGGGAACATTTTTTTTAAGCAACATATCTTCGGCCTCCACCATGGCTCCCTTACGGCTGTGTACCTTACTGAGGCTGTAGGGAGAGCTTAACAGATCAACAGCCAGCTGGCTGATCCGGGGATCTTCATGATGAACGAAGTACTTTATTTCTATCACTTCCCCTTTTTGTATCAAGTTATTAACCTCCTCAAATATCTGGCGATATAAGAGGTTTTTAAACTCAAGCTCATCGTTAAGTATTTCATTGACAACATACTCAGCTACAGAAATGTATTCGTTGCCAGCATGTTCATCCTGAATTTCATACAGGCGCTCATTGCCATACTGAAGAAGGAACCTGACCAGCAGCTTTTCCTGTAATTCACTGTAAATCTCCTTTATGAAAGAGGGAAGCGGGGTTGATTGAATGCGGATCTCCTCCTGCCGGGATTCCTTATTGTAACGGTCCTCCGCCTTTTTTTTCCGCAAACGGTAAACCTGTGAGTACAGGATCCTCTCTTCAATGTCCAGCATCCGCGCACTCTCCTTTATGTATACCGATCGCATAACAGTATCCGGTATGACCGAGATAGATCTGATAACATCGTTTATCAACCCGGCCTTTCCGACCGGATCCTGTTCCATATCCCTCATCAGGAGCCGGGTTTTAAACGAAATGAAATCCTTTTCGTTTTCTTTTATGTATTCCTGGAATTCTGAAGCACTTAATTTTTTTGAAAATGAATCAGGATCTTCTCCTTCTGGCAAGGGAACAACCTTGATATTCAGTCCCTCTTCAAGTACCATATCAATCCCGCGCATAGAAGCTTTGATCCCAGCCTCATCACCATCATAAATGATGGTAACATTGCTGGTAAATCGCTTGATCAACCTGATCTGATCATTTGTCAGGGCGGTCCCCGATGAGGATACTACATTTTCAATCCCGGCCTGGTGAAGGCCAAGGACATCTGTATAGCCCTCAACCAGGAAACATTTTTCCTGTTTTACGAGTGCCTGTTTGGCATGGTACAATCCATAAAGGATCCGGCTCTTCTGGTAAATATCTGATTCAGGAGAATTCAGATATTTGGCCATCTTTGCATCCGACTTGAGTATCCTGCCGCCAAACCCAGTGACATTTCCGGTCAACCCGTGTATCGGAAAGATGATCCTTCCCCGGAAACGGTCGGCCTTATAATCGTCCTTCTGAATGGTCAGCCCGGTCTTCACAAGGTAATCCAGTTTATAACCTTCCTTCAAGGCTTCATTGGTAAGGGCATCTTTTTGTTCCGGACTATAGCCCAGCTGGAACTTCCGGATGATATCATCATGGAATCCGCGTTCCCTGAAATAGGCCATGCCAACCGATTGCCCTTCCGGGGTGTTTTGAAGAATATTGGTAAAATACTTCTGTGCCCATCCCGAGATGATCAGCAGGCTTTCCCTTTCATTGCGTTGCTGTATCTCCTCCGGGGTTGGTTCCTGCTCAGAGATCTCTATATTGTATTTTTTGGCCAGGTAGCGAAGTGCTTCAGGGTATGTCAGCTTTTCATGCTCCATAAGGAAACCAACTACATTCCCTCCCTTGCCCGAGGAGAAATCCTTGAAAATCCCCTTAGCCGGTGAGACCAGGAAAGATGGTGTTTTCTCATTGGTAAAGGGGCTCAATCCCTTAAAATTCTGTCCGGATCTCTTCAGCGATACAAAATCTGAGATCACCTCAACAATATCCGCAGTATCAAAAATCCGGTCAATGGTATCCCTGTCGATCATACCGCTAAATTAAAAAACGAACATGGATTTTCAGACTTAATATGGCAATAACTTTATTACAGCGGTATATAAATATCATACGAGAAGGTTTTTTGTATCTTGTGAAAAAAATGAAAAAGCTGGTAGTACTAACAGGTTCAGGCATCAGTGCCGAAAGTGGCATCCGTACTTTCCGGGAGATGGGGGGACTTTGGGAGGACTATGATGTTCAGGAAGTGGCCAGTCCCCAGGGCTGGGAAAATGATATGGACCTGGTACTCAGATTCTATAATGAGAGACGAAAGCAGCTGCTCAAGGCAAAGCCCAATGCCGGGCATACTGGACTGGCTGAACTGGAGAAGCATTTTGATGTGGAGATCATCACCCAGAATGTTGATGACCTGCACGAACGGGCAGGGAGCAGTAAAATACTTCACCTGCACGGGGAATTGAAAAAGGTGAGAAGTACCCAGGACCCTTCCCTGGTTCATGAACTGGATGGCTGGGAACTGAAAAGAGGAGATACCTGTGAAAAAGGATCCCAGTTAAGGCCGCATATTGTCTGGTTCGGAGAAGCAGTCCCCCTGATCGAGGACGCCGTTGAAATTACCCGGAAGGCAGATGCATTTGCCGTCATCGGCACATCCCTCCTGGTTTATCCTGCAGCTGGACTTGTAGATTATGTACCCCGTGGCGTACCCATCTACCTGGTTGACCCCAACGAGATACCCGTTCCCCGCCACCGTGAAGTTGATTTCATTAAGGAAAAAGCCAGCTCCGGTTTACCTTTATTGAAAGAAAAACTGCTGAAAAGATTTATCGATTAAACCTGAAAATTTATCAACATGAGGCGTTTCACTTATATTATGCTATTCCTCTTCTGTACAGGAATTGCCTATTCACAACAATTTGAAGGCGGGATCCTTGGTGGGTTGACGGCCAGCCAGATTGATGGGGATTCATACAGCGGTTATAATAAAGTAGGTATCCTGGCCGGTGCCTGGGTTCAAAGGTTGTTCACCTATACAGTAGCCGGACAGCTGGAATTAAGATATGTCTCGAAAGGATCACTTCATACCAACAAACCGGGTGATGATATTTATTACAGATGCGCCCTTCATTACATAGATCTGCCCATCATGGCACAATATATTTATGATGAAAAAGTTGTTTTTGAACTTGGTATCGGGCCCGAATTCCTAATATCAGCCAAGGAATTTGATGCACATGGTGAGCTCCCCGAAAGAGAACCTTATTTTAATACCTTTACCATGAGCGCCATAGCCGGTATCGGTTATACTTTCTGGGACGTACTTACATTCTCTGCGCGTTTTAATTATTCCATCATTCCCATCCGGGACCATCCCAGCGGACAGAGTTACCTGTTGAACCAGGGACAGTACAGCCATGTACTGAGTTTTGCTGTCTACTATAAGATCTCCGGTAAAAG
>JAZGGT010000709.1:0-14497 GCA_036480555.1 Bacteroidales bacterium
GTGTTTCATGTCACTACTTGTAATTCAGGTTGCTCGCCAGCCAGGTCTCAACCATTTCAAGTTTTGCATTCTTCCGCCTGGCGTAATCCCTGGACTGATCCCTGCCTATCCTGCCAACATAAAAATAGCGGGATTCGGGGTGGGCGAATATCAGTCCGCTTACCGATGCTGCAGGGGACATGGCGTGGCTCTCTGTTAGTTTTATCCCGGTTTTATCCGCTACATTAAGAAGTTTGAAAATGGATTCCTTTTCTGAATGGTCCGGGCAGGCGGGGTAACCATGGGCAGGACGTATCCCCCGGTATTTTTCAAGGATCATATCCTCCAGGCTCATACTTTCTCCCGGCTGGTAGCCCCAGTGTTCTCTGCGTACCTTCTCGTGGAGCAACTCCGTAAAAGCTTCTGCCAGCCTGTCAGCCAGCGCTTTCAACATGATGCTGCTGTAATCATCATGATCCTCCTGGAATTGCTCTATCTGTTGATCAATGCCAAGTCCCGCAGTCACGGCAAAAACACCCAGGTAATCGATCCGGCCGCTCGACCTGGGGGCCAGGAAATCAGCCAGGCAGAGATTGGGTGTATTGTCTGTTTTTTTAACCTGGGATCTCAGGTTGACGAAAGATGCCAGGATCTCCGAACGGTCTTCGTCGCTGTATATTTCTATGTCGTCACCGACTGAATTGGCGGGGAAGAATCCAAGAATACCATTAGCCTTGAGTATCCCGTTTTCCACGATCAAATCAAGCATTTTCAGGGCATCATCATATAAATTTCTTACTTCTTTCCCCTGTTTGGGGTCCTTTAAGATATCTGGCCATTTTCCCCTGAGCTGCCAGACGAGGAAGAAAAAGATCCAGCTGATGTATTCCCTGATCTCACCAAGCGGATATTCCTCAAAAACCTGTATGCCCATCTGCCTGGGCTTATAAATGGGTGAATCATCCCAGTTGATCCTGAGTTTATTTTTCCTGGCCTCTTCCAGGGAAAGGTATTCAACCTGGCTCCCGGCACCCTGGTAATGGTCGCGTAATTCCTGGTATTCCTTCCTTATCCTGTTGACAAATTCATCTTTTTGTCCGGATGACAGGAGCTGTGAGGCCACCGGAACACCCCTGGAGGCATCCTTGACATGCACGACAGGATGCGGATAATGCTGTTCGATCTTGACCGCTGTATGTATTTTTGAAGTAGTGGCTCCGCCAATTAACAGAGGTGTTTCCAGTCCCGCCCTTTCCATTTCCTTTGCCACATGTACCATCTCCTCGAGGGATGGAGTGATCAATCCGCTCAGTCCCACGATATCCGCCTTTTCATCGATGGCTGCCTGGATGATCTTTTCAGCGGGCACCATGACACCCAGGTCGACGATCTCATAATTGTTGCATGACAGCACCACGGATACAATGTTCTTGCCTATGTCGTGCACATCCCCCTTCACAGTGGCAAGCAGGATCTTCCCCGCTGTTTTCCTATCCCCCGCTATTTTCCTTTCCTCCTCAATATAGGGCTGGAGTGTGGCCACTGCTTTCTTCATGACCCTGGCACTTTTTACGACCTGTGGCAGGAACATCTTTCCTTCACCAAAGAGGTCACCCACAATATTCATCCCGTTCATCAGGGGTCCTTCAATTATTGCCAGGGCGGTATCATATCCCTTGCGGGCTTCTTCCACATCCTCTTCAATATGATCGCTTATGCCTTTTACCAGGGCATGGTTGATCCGATCCTGGACCGTTTTTTCCCTCCAGTCATCTTTCTTGACTTTCTTGTCCGCAGTCTGCCTGACAGTTTCGGCATAGCTTATCAGGCGGTCGGTTGAATCTGTTCGCCTGTTCAGGATTACATCTTCCACCAGCTCCATCAGTTCTGCGGGTATTTCATCATAAACCTGCAGCATGCCGGGATTAACGATACCCATATCCAGTCCCGCTTTAATGGCATGGTAAAGGAATGCTGAATGCATGGCCTCCCTGACAGTGTCATTGCCACGGAAAGAGAAGGAGAGGTTACTGACACCCCCGCTGACTTTGGTATCAGGCAGGTTTTCCTTGATCCAGGTTGTAGTCCGCATGAAGTCCACCGCATAATTATTATGCTCTTCCATACCGGTGGCTATGGTCAGGATGTTGGGATCAAAAATGATATCTTCTCCAGGGAAATTCATTTCTTCGGTCAGGATGCGGTAAGCCCGTTTGCAGATCTCTGTTTTCCGCTTGAAGGTGACTGCCTGGCCTTCTTCATCAAAGGCCATAACAATGGTGGCGGCTCCATAATCCTTGATTTTCTGTGCCTGCTCCCGGAAGGCATCCTCTCCCTCCTTCATGCTGATGGAATTGACAATAGCCCTCCCCTGCAGGCATTTCAGACCAGCTTCAATCACCGACCATTTAGAGGAATCAATCATGATGGGAAGGCGGGCAATATCCGGTTCTGACATCAAAAGGTTCAGAAAATTGGTCATTTCACGTTCGGCATCCAGCATGGCATCATCCATATTGATATCGATCACCTGTGCACCTCCCTCGACCTGGTCACGGGCAATGGAAAGGGCTTCCTCATACTTCCCCTCCCTGATCATCCTGGCAAACCTCCTGGAACCGCTTACATTGGTCCTTTCCCCGATGTTAATAAAGTTACTGCCGGGAAAAATGGAAAGGGCTTCCAGACCACTGAGCTTCAAATCCCTGTTTTCTTCCGGGGGGATCCTGTGGTCTGCGCTGTTTGCAACTTTGCGAAATTCACGGACATGGGCTGGTGTTGTTCCACAGCAGCCGCCGATAATATTTACAAATTGATGTCCGGTAAAATCTTTCAGGTAAGCGGCCATCTCTTCGGGTCCCTGGTCATATTCCCCGAACTGGTTTGGTAATCCGGCATTGGGATAAACGCTTACATAATGATGGGTCTTGCCGGAAAGTTCCTCGAGGTATGGCCTTATTTCCTTTGCCCCGAGTCCGCAGTTCAGTCCCAGTGCCAGCACATCCATATGTCCGACCGAATTGATGAATGCCTGCAGTGTTTGCCCCGACAGGGTACGGCCACTGGCATCAGTGATGGTTCCTGATATGATCACCGGGTAAGTCTTGCCAATCTTGCGAAACAGGTGCTCCAGGGCAAAGATGGCTGCTTTTGCATTCAGGGTATCAAAGATGGTTTCGAGGGCCAGTATATCGGCTCCCCCATCAATGAGTCCGGATGCCTGTTCGCTATAGACATCAGACATCTCATCAAATGATACTGCCCGGAAACCCGGATTATTTACATCCTGTGATAGCGAGGCTGTCTTGTTGGTGGGCCCCATGGCACCTGCCACAAACCTGGGCCTTTCCGGATTCCTTTCTGTATGAATGGCTGCGCTTTCATTTGCAAGACGGGCTGCTTCCCGGTTCATTTCGTAAACTACATCTTCCAGGTGGTAATCAGCCTGTGAGAAACGGTTGGCATTGAAGGTATTGGTTTCAATAATATCAGCACCTGCAGCCAGGTATTTATCATGGATCATGCTGATAATATCGGGCCGGGTAATGGAAAGCAGATCATTATTCCCCTTGACATCAAATGGAAAATCTGCAAACCGTTCTCCCCGGAAATCAGATTCTGTCAAACCGCATTCCTGGATCAATGATCCCATGGCCCCGTCCATAACAAGGACCCTTTTTTCCAACTCCCTGTAAATAGGATGATCCTTTTTTAATATACCTGTCACCTGTTCCATAAACATTCAATGCCTCCGGTCATTGTCCGGCAGTCTGTTAAATTAATATCACCATGTCTAAAACAGTACGGTGTTTCAATTATAATTCCCTGTTCGGGCCAGGTATTAGCACCTTTTCCATGTTGTCCGAGGATGGTTGCTAGAGGTTCCCGGAGCCTGGTCTCTCCCCTCTTCTCTATAACTCAAACACTTCCGTTAATCGGAGGGCGGAGTCAGATGACAAAGTTATGAATATTTAGAATCATTCCAAATCATATTTTCAGGTGATCAGATCCTGAATCCGATGACAAGAATATCATCCACCTGTTCATAACCATCCATCCATTGCTTGAGGGTTTCGAAAAGGATTTCCCTTTGTTCCGCCATGGGTTTTTCATGGATGCTCAGGAGCAGCTTTTTAAATGACCTGGCCAGGAATTTCTTGCGGTTCTCTCCGCCGAACTGGTCCGCATATCCATCAGAAAAAAGATAGTAGCAATCACCTTTAGCGGTGCGGACATTGTGGTTTTTGAAAGGTTTTTCCTTACGGATATAAATGCCAATGGGCATCAGGTCTGGTTTATACTCGGAAAGGTTAGCGTCACGGATCAGGTAGAGGGGGTGAAAGGCCCCGGAATATTGCAGGGATTTCCTGTTCTTGGTAAGTATACACAGGCCGATATCCATGCCGTCCTGCTGACCGCCCTTGGTTGATTGTGACAGGGTTGTCTTCACATGGTTCCTTAGTTTGTCCAGGATCCTGGCTGAGCTGAGGCGTTTGCTCTTATTTACAATCTCCTTCAGGTAGGACATGCCGAGCATGCTCATGAAAGCTCCGGGAACACCATGTCCCGTACAATCTGCGGCGGCAAAAATGGTTAAGTCTTCCTTTTCTGCAATCCAGTAGAAATCCCCGCTCACTATATCCCTGGGAAGGTACAGGACAAAATGTTCCGGCAGGTTTTTATTGACCAGGTGGTCATCCGGAAGGACGGCCTTCTGTATCCGCCGGGCATAGTAAATGCTGTCCATGATCTCCTTTTTCTGTTCGGCGATTTCATCTTTTTGCCGCTGTATCTCTGCTGTACGTTCCAGCACTTTCTGCTCAAGTATCTGTTTATCTCGTTGCAGTTTCTTGACTCGCATGCGGATGATCTGGATAACGATCAAAATAAGTATTAATCCTACCAGGACAATAAACATCCAGCTTAACCACCATGGAGGTTTGATCACGATCGGGAAGCTTTTCAGGGAACTGGACTGGCCTAGAATATTCCGGGCCCTGACATGAAGGGTAAACTTGCCGACCGGCAAAACCGGGAAACTCAGGGCAGGAGAATCATCCCATGCTGACCAGCCGGCTGACATCCCTTCCACGAAATACTGGTAGCTGGTGGAATGGTCTTTCAGGTAGAATGGTGCCGAAAAATTGAATACCAGTGAGCGGTCCAGGTAATCGAACACCAGCTCATCCAGGGCATAGGATCCTTTATTGTCATGAACGTTTTTCAGAATCAGCTGAAAGCCAGGCTTATATTGATCCACTTTTGCAGCATTGATCTTGTACAGGTACTGGTCTTCATTCACTACCCAGGTATTTCCCTCCGGATCCAGGTAAAGGTCGGTGATGTTCTCAAACAGGTTGAGGTAGGAGTCGATGAGTTTATTATAATTTTCCTGGTTCACCAGGCTGATCCAATTATCGCCGGTACTGCCCCAGGAAATTGATCCATCGGAGAAGAAATATTGCGGGATCTCATTCGGGCGGATATAGGTGGTTTTCTGAAGGCTGTCATTTGCATAAAAGTAAATTCCGCTGGATAGAAAGAAATAAACTGTATCATGGATATTCCTGATAATTATCGGATCATAATAATCTTCATGAAAATCGATGGTGTCGATACGTGGCAGTGAATCAACTACCTGCACGATCCTGTAGCTGCGGTTATCACAACCGAGCCATATGGCGTTGTCACCTTCTTCGCAGATGGAATAGATTTCCTGCCCTATATAGCTGAAATCTGTTTCAGTGCTCCAGGCATTATTGCGAAGTCTCATTGAATAGACCGTTTCATCAGTGACCACATACATCATGGACGGATCGGGGGATGGGAAAATGCGCTCGATATACCAGTCTTTATGGATTATTTTAAGCTGTTTGTTCACCACTTCATAGAGTCCGCCGTTACTGCCAATAATGATCCGGTTGCCAATGGGGACCAGGTCCTTGACTTTCTCTTCAAATATCCCCAGCCTGGTAAATTCATGGCTGATGGACTGAAGTGAGTAGATATTTTCCTTGATCGACCTGGTTCTCATTCTGGGTGCAACTGCTGTGATTACTTCTCCACTTGCTTTTTCATCCACTGCTTTTTTTTCACCCGGGAGCTCTGGTTTTGTTGCCTGATCTTCCGGGAGGCTGTCCTGTACACTTTCCAGGCTGTCTCTTCTGGACTGCCGCCTTTGTCTCCTGATCTCTCTCGGGCTCAACTCCCTGTGTATTGGCTGTGTGGCTAATTCCTCACCTACATTCGGCTCTTCGACTTTTAGCTGGATGGTGGAAGGAGTTTCAAATTTAACAACTCTCTCTTCAGTTATCACAAAATCCTTCTTCTCATTGAGGTAGAATACACCTTCGTTGGTGCTGACGTACAGAGTGTTATTAAGCATTGCAACGGCTGTCAGGACTCCTGAAAGTCCGGGATAGTTCTCAAAAGACCGGACAGGCAGGCTGACATCAACCCTGGTTAGCCCATACTGGTGGGCAATCCATAGACCCTTGTTCTGGTCTTTCGCAATGGCGAAAATTTCATCATCAAGCAGGCCTGTCTGCAAATTGAGGGTATTCAGCGTCCTTCCGTTCTTGACGTTTACAATCAGGCATCCCCCAAGTATGGTGGATAATGCAAGAATATTCTCATCCAGCCAGACAGCAGCCTCAAGGGAGCTCTCAGACAGGTATTCCTGGTCCTCCAGGTAAATGGAACGAAAAGTCCGCCCATTGTATCGGTATAGCCTGTTTTTATTGGTTCCCAACAATATTTCCTTACCGTATTCCAGCCAGAACAGGATCTCGGACCCGGAGAAATCGGTGGATGATTTCTTCCTGATGATATCTCTGTCAGCCAGTTCATGTAATCCTACCTGGAGCACATTTACATAGATTTTGTCATCAAATATGAATATGCCGGCAAAATCAGTTATGGAATCGGCCTGGTATCTCAGGGCATTGTAAAGTATCTTCCGGTCAGCCATTGCAATCATATCCTTACCGTAGTATATGATGTGTTGATCCGTCTGATAGATCCGGGTGATATCACCGGATTCCACCCCTTCTTCCCCGAGGTCATGATAGGCATAGGTTCCATCGCCCGATTTCATCAGGTATCCGTAAAATCCACGTCCACCCACATATACCATCGGCAGTGTGGAATCGGCAGAGACCACCATAGGGATATTCGGGACTTGAAGGTGTTGCCAATCTTCCGAGTCGAAGATGATTACGCCTGTATTCCCGGCGAAAACCATGGTGTTCTCAATATCTTCTGTGATGGATGTGATTTTTGCCCCGGGTACATTCTCGGGTTTGATATGATTCATAAAAGGCTCTCCCTCCTGTGAAGTGACATTCAGGAGGGGGAAGAAGAGAAGCACCACCAGCAGGATTAATGCCGGGCTACCTGTCCCATGCGAACCTTTTATCAAGGATATCATCATAAGTCACCCAGGGATTGAACGTTTTGATCGTTAATAATATTCTTTGCTTCAGGTGTATACATATATTTCATCCGCTCTGCATATGCGTCTGTCACCCGGCCCCTGACCAGTTTGTTCAAGCTGTTCAGCTGATGGTTCTCCTGGCTGAAAGGTTCAGGCAGGATACCGATGGCAGCAGGCATCCACCGTTGCGGGAATACCTCGGCATATCTGCCTCCCGTCCTGAATTCAGCAACCTGGCGTTCGAGTTCCTTGAGAACACCGGTTTTTGCTTCGTCCGTCCCTTTCTCAATGTTATTCTCTTTGAGCCATCGATTCATGGCGTCCTTATTGGGGATGACCAATACAATGCAATATGGATCCTGGTTATTGTACATCAGGCACTGTTCCATGAAGGGAACATACTCGGAAAAAGCTTCTTCTATTCCTTCGGGACTGTATTTCTCGCCGTCATCTGCAATCAGGAGGCTCTTGAAACGCCCCAGCACATACATGAAGTCATCCTTGTCCATATAGCCCATGTCGCCCGTAAAGAGCCAGCCGTTTTTAAGGGCTTCCCGTGTAGCTTCCTCATTTTTCCAGTATCCTTTCATGACATTTTCCCCTTTCACGACGATCTCGCCTTTTTCGCCACGCGGGACCTCCTTACCATCCTCGTCACAGATCTTAACCTCAAGGTTCGAGACAATGATACCGGAAGAACCAAGCTTATGCCTGTGTGCAGCATTGGCACAGATCACAGGTGCCGCCTCTGTCAGTCCGTATCCCTGGTACATGGGTATGCCAATGGCATAGAAGAATTTCTGGAGTTCCAGGTCCAGCAGGGCCGCTCCGCCGACAAAGAAGATCATCCGGCCACCGAACCCTTCCCTTACCTTCTTGAAGATGATCTTGTCAAACAACCATATATAGGGTTTCAGCAGGAAGCTCAGTCCCTTGCCTTTATCCCAGCCGATCCCATTGTAAAGCTTGGCCACTTTCATGGCATGGTTGAACAACTTCTCAATTACCGGACCCTTTTCCCGGATCCCGGCCTCTATATTCTTTTTGAAGTTTTTGGCGATGGCCGGGACACTGAACATAAAAGTGGGGCGCACCTGCTTGATGTTTTTTGGAAAATTCTTAATGGCCTCTGTCTGGGTTTTTGCTAGCTGGACTGATGCCAGTGTGGCCCCTGCAGAGATAATGGTGTAAAGTCCCGCAGTATGCGCAAAGGCATGATCCCATGGCAGGTACAGCAGGGTAGAATACCATTCCGGCACGGGCATGGTGCTGCGTGACTGTTCCACGTTGGCGGTGTAATTCCGGTGCGACAGGATGATCCCTTTTGGATCGGCTGTGGTCCCTGAGGTATAGCAGATATTCGCATAATCATCTTCCCTGATGCTTTTCCATCTTTTTTCAAATTCAGCCGCATTTTCTTTGAGGTATTCATCGCCCATCTTACAGACATCATCGAAAAAAAGCTCATCTTCCTCGTAGCTGTCCCTTGGATCCAGGTATATCACTTTTTCCAGGCTGTCTATTTCCTTCTTCAGCGAGGTGATCTTATGGGATTCCCTTCCCGAGATGACCAGCATCCTGCTCCCGGAGTGTTCCAGCCTGAACTTGATCTCGGAGGATTCTTCCAGCCTGGTGGAGAGGGGCACATTAACGGCCCCGGTATAAAGTATGCCCATTTCACTGTAGAGCCATTTATTCCTTCCTTCTGACAGCAGGGCCAGGCGGTCTCCTTTTCTGATACCCAGGGAAAGCAATCCGGCAGCAAAACGATGGACTTCATTTCTGGCCTCCTGGTAGGTGGCAGGCTCATATCCCTTGCCTTGATTTTCAAGCAAACATACATTGTCCTTATACTTTTCAACAGAATCATTGAAAAGGCTGTTAAGGGTCCTCATGGTTCGATATGATTGGTTAGTAATCTGGTAAGATAAAAAAAACCGCAGAGATGGCAAGCATAAACTTGACCACAGTGCGGTTAAGGTTCATAAGGGTCTTAATAAGACCTATTTCAGGGAGATGAATTGTTCCCGGTCGGGTCCTACAGAGATCACTGAGACGGGAATGTTGACCTCAGACTCAATAAATTTAAGATAATCAAGCATTTCGACTGGCAATTCTTCCTTGCTTCTCATTATAGAAATATCTTCCTTCCAGACTGGCATTTCCCTGTACACCGGTTCAACAGGCTGGTTGATATCGAATGGCAGCTCCTGGGTCTGTTTCCCGTTGATCTTATATGCCGTACAGACACGCAGGGTATCAAAATGTGTCAGGACATCCGATTTGGTCATGTTCAATTCGGTTACGCCGCTTAACATGATGGAATATTTCAGTGCAGGAAGATCCAGCCAGCCACAGCGGCGTGGTCTCCCGGTGGTTGCCCCGTATTCGGCTCCATATTCCCGCAATGCCTCTCCCAGTTCACCTTCAAGTTCTGTGGGAAAGGGACCGCTGCCCACCCTGGTGCAATAAGCCTTGAATACACCGATGACCCTTCCGATCTTATGGGGGGCCAGTCCAAGTCCGATACATGCCCCGGCACATATGGTATTGGATGAAGTAACATACGGATAGGAACCAAAATCAATATCCAGCATGGATCCCTGTGCACCTTCTCCCAATATTGTTTTTCCTTCCTCCAGGTATTGATTGATCAAATATTCCCCATTGACCAGTTCAAATGATTTTATGGCTTCAATGCCTTCCATCCAACCTGCTTCATAATCGGCAAGGTCATATTCAAAATCGTACTGCTTAAGTATTTGTAAATGTTTGTTTGTCAGAAATTTATACTTATCGAGAAAGTCCGGTGATTCGATGTCACCCACCCGTAGGCCATTCCGGCCGGTTTTATCCATATAGGTCGGACCAATCCCTTTCAGTGTCGATCCGATCTTGGTCTTGCCTTTGGCTGCTTCGGAGGCTGCATCCAGGACACGGTGCGTCGGCATGATCAGGTGTGCTTTTCTGGATATTTTGAGCCGGGGCCCCAGTTCGACATTAAGCGCTTTAACCTCATCAATTTCCTGCATGAATATGATAGGATCCAGCACTACTCCGTTTCCTATAATATTGATACTATCTTCCCTGAATACACCTGAGGGGATATTGTGGGTAATGTGTTTGATGTTATTGAATTCGAGTGTGTGCCCGGCATTGGGGCCACCCTGGAAACGGGCAATTACGTCATATTCCGGAGTCATGACATCCACTAATTTTCCTTTGCCTTCATCTCCCCATTGAAGGCCTAATAATACGTCAACGTGCATAAATGTAAACTTAAAATAAGTGAATTTGGAGGATATTTCCGGAAGCCGAAGTTACAAATAATTTCAATTGAGAACTATTTGTTCTCTTCTTCTTTTTGGGATGTACCGTAAATATATAGGGAATGGTGCGAAGGGCTGAAGTTGTTGAGTTCACATGCCGTCTTGATAATTTCATCGATCCTGGGATCACAAAATTCAATAACCTTGCCTGATTCCATGTCAATCAGGTGATCGTGCTGCATGCAATGATAGGCCTTCTCAAATTGAGCGATATTTTTACCGAACTGGTGCTTGATCACGAGATTACAGTCAAGCAGTAATTCTATGGTATTGTACAGGGTGGCCCGGCTGACCCTGTAGTTCTTGTTTTTCATGAAAATGTAGAGGGATTCGATATCGAAATGCCCGTCGCGTGAATAGATCTCCTCTAAAATGGCATAGCGTTCCGGTGTCTTTCTATGTCCCTTCTTTTCCAGGTATTCAGTAAATATCTTCTTTACCGTATCCTTTGTTTCTCCACTAACCATATACAGACTAATTAAAAATAATGAGGCTAAAATATAGGTTTTTTTTCTATTTCGGAAAGGAATGGAATGATTTTTGAAACTTAATCCTTAATCTTCTCGACCCGGTTCACTGCCTCTACGCCTTTTATTTTCATGAGATTCATGATCAGGTTATTCAGGTCTGTAGTACTGTGGACATAGAGTTCTATGTTTCCGACAAAAATCCCATCGTGGCTGGAAAGGTTGATGGTCCTCATATTTACGGATAGTTCCTTGGAGATAACAGTGGTAATATGATTATAGATGCCAAATTTATCCACCCCCTGGATATGAATGTTTACCAGGTAACTCAGAATCTTATGAGTGGTCCATTTGGCAGGTATGATCCTGTTTCCCTGGCTTGACATCAGTTTGATGGCATTGGGACATTTTGCCTTGTGTATGATGATGGACCCGTCCTGGCTGCGGTAACCGATCACACTGTCCCCAGGTATGGGCTGGCAGCATTTGGCAATGCTGTATTCAGGTTCCGTTTCATCTATGTTTTCCCTGATCATGAATGGGGACTTCGGATTTGTTTTATATGACTGGTTTACAGATTTTTCGGGAGCGGTTTTCTTGTTCTTCGAAGAGGAGGAGGTGAACTGCAGTTCCCAGTAACGGATCCATTTGTTTTTGGTATTTTTCCTGAGTATCTTTTTCAGTTCTTCCAGTGTGATGATGCCGCTCCCGATCTTACTGTAGAGTTCATCTTTGGATGTGACATCATAAGCGGGCAGCAGTTTTCTCAAAACCCTTGATGAAGGTTTCAGGCTGAATGCTTTCAACCTGTCTTCGAGATCTTTCTTGCCTTTTTCTATCCTGTTCGTGGTTTCTGCCTTGAGGGCGCCTTTAATGGACGATTTAGCCTTGGCAGTGATCACGTACTCCAGCCATTCCCTTTTTGCCTTCTGGTTGTCGGAGGTGAGGATCTCTACCTGGTCCCCGCTTTTCAGGATATGATTCAGCGAGACAAGTTTATGATTCACTTTTGCGCCAATGGCTTTGTTGCCGATCTCTGTATGGATTTCGTAGGCAAAATCAAGGGCTGTAGATTTCTGTGGCAGTGTTTTGATGTTTCCTTTCGGGGTGAAGACCAGGATCTCAGAGGCAAAAAGGTTCAATTTGAAGTCATCCAGGAATTCAAGTGCATTGGAATCGGGATGTTCGAGCAACTCCCGGATCCGTTGGATCCATTTATCCAACTCAGAGCTACTTTCCTTACCCTCCTGTTTATATTGGTAGTGGGCAGCAAACCCCCGTTCAGCGATTTCATCCATTCTGCGGCTGCGAATCTGTACCTCAACCCAGTTTCCCTTGGGTCCCATTACCGTGACATGCAGGGCTTCATAGCCATTGGCTTTGGGCGTTGAGACCCAGTCCCGGATCCTGTCAGGTTTGGGTTTGTAATTATCGGTGATGACTGAATAGATATTCCAGCACTGTGTTTTTTCAGGAATGTGAGGCAGTGGATCAAATATGATACGAATGGCCAGCAGATCATAGACTTCGTCAAAAGGAACGTTTTTAACCTGCATTTTGTTCCAGATGGAATAAATGGATTTTGGCCGGCCGGTAATATCAAACTTATAGCCCATTTCACCCAGTATATCTATCAGGGGGAGGGCAAATGAATTGATCATCATTCCCCGCTGTCTCTCATTATCTGCAACCTGGTTCACCAGGTCCTGGTAAATCTTCGGGTACCGGTATTTCAGGCTCAGGTCTTCCAGTTCAGTTTTAATGGAATATAACCCGAGACGGTGTGCCAGGGGGGCATAGAGGTAGGTTGTCTCTCCCGAGATTTTGATCTGTTTATTCGGTGGCAGGGAAGCCAGGGTTCTCATATTGTGCAGCCGGTCAGCAAGTTTGATGAGGATCACCCGAACATCATCAGACAGGGTGAGGAGCATTTTTCTGAAATTCTCTGCCTGAAGGGAAGATTTATTGTCAAAAACACCGGAGATCTTGGTAAGGCCATCGATGATGGAAGCCACCTTTTTCCCGAAATTATTTTCAATATCTTCCAGGGTATATTCCGTATCTTCCACAATGTCATGCAGGAGGGCACAGATAACCGCTTTTGCACCCAGGCCGATCTCATGGGTCACGATCTTGGCCACGGCAATGGGATGGAGGATGTAGGGTTCCCCGGATTTACGGCGCATGCCCCGATGAGCTTCATTGGCCATACGGAATGCCTTCCTGATCATACGCTGATCGGTTTTGCCATCGCAAAGCGTACAGTGATTCAGCAGGTCATTGAACTTTTGCTGGATCAGGTCTTCCTCTGTTTTTGTCAGGACAGTCATAGGCTCATTCCGGAGATTTTGTAAAATTAATGATTTTCGTCTGTTTATTATCAAATCTTAGGAAGGCATTTGAATCCCACCCCTCGAAATTGCCCGGAAGTAAATGATCAGGGGTAAAAAAGAGTGATCTCACCCCGTTGCTCCACCTCTATCCCCTTGGTCGTGGTCAACAGGATATAATAGATATAAACCCCTTCGGAGGCTTTCCCCCCGCCATTAACAGCACCATTCCATCCCGTTTCCGGATCTGTAGTCTCGAAAATCCTGGACCCCCACCTGTCGAATACCTGGAAAACGTATCTTTCAGGTATAAAGGTGAGGACAGGTTTAATGATGTCATTCCTGCCGTCATCATTGGGAGTGAAGGCGTTGGGCATCAGTATCTTTGGTGTAACCGATATACAGGTGGTATTAGACCGGCTTAATCCTTTCTCCCCGTGTGTGACCCAATCATTCTCCTCGGCCACCACGTAGTAGCAGATCTCATCTTCTATATCAGAGCCCGTCACAAAATCAAGGTTATCGGTATAAGCAGTGTCAGGTGCATATACCTCATTGATCAATTTTTCACCCGTGTTGGTGATACGGTAGATATGATATGTTTTTACACCTGCTTCGTAATCAGTATAAGGGTGCCAGGACAGGAAAGCCTGAAGGGAAACTGAATTTGCCTGCAGGACAATATTCCCGGTGATGTTCGATGCCACCACAGGTTTGTTACACACATCCAGGGAATACAACTGGTACTGGTATTGTTTATCAGTGGAAATCACATTGTCAGTATAACTTAGTGTAGGACCGCTAACATCCGTAATGATCTCAAGATCGACGAAGGGTTTACCCGGACCGGTGGATCTGGAAAGCAAGAAGGCAGTGACTTCACCTGATTCCTCAATATAGAAATCCATACTTACCTGGTCTTCTCCCACGGCTGAAGCCTGTTCTGCATTGATCCAC
>JAZGGT010000710.1:0-6189 GCA_036480555.1 Bacteroidales bacterium
TTCGACATAACTAATCAAACTATCTCCATTGGTATCTACTTCCTCATCAATGAGGGCATGCAGGAAGGCGGTATTGGGGATGTTTACAAAAGGACTTGATTCTGCATATCCAATTCCTCCATTACCATCTGCTCTTTGTCCACGATACCACATCTTAAAACTGGAACTGTCAATTATTACTGAGGAAAGTGAAACAATACTTGATTCAAAACTCCCTGCTTCTCCATTTACCAGTACAGGATTTCCATCATACTTTGTCCAGATACTTCCATCTTCTGAGGTGGCATAACCGATATCCCAGGCAAAAGATGCCCCTCCACCATACCACATATGATAGGTGTTGCCATCAAATAATGCCTCGGGATAGAGGGTCTGCCCATAATCCCAACTTCCTGAAGGTCCAGGACTAAGTACAGGATTTTGAGGATCCTTTGTCCAGGCGACCCCATCAGGCGAAGTAGCATGACCAATAAAAACTCCAGATGCTGAATTCCCTTCAGCATGGAAATACATATGGTATTCACTGCCATTAAAAACCACAGAAGGTGATATTATCCCATGATCATCCCAATTTCCTGAAGAGCCAATTTCAAGCACCGGGTTATTTACATCCCTGATCCAGGTTACACCGTCAATTGATGTGGCGTGACCGATTGAATGATAGATTCCATTGTCTGAATACCCGCTAAACCACATATGGAATATGGTATCCATCAATATTACAGAAGGATCAAAAACCCCGTTATCATCCCACGCTCCTGCCGTAGCCTTATTTAAAACCGGGTTTTCTATATCCTTCGTCCAGGATATTCCGTCCGGTGAAGTGGCGTGACCGATAAGAAAGTCCCCCCCGATGACAGGAAAGTCCCCCCCTGAATACCACATATGGTAATTACCATCGTAGAATATGACAGATCCGGGAGCAAGTTTTACATCTTCCCATACCTCAGGTCCTGCGGTCATTACAGGGTTTTCCAGGTGTTTCGTCCAATGAACCTGGCAAAACAGATTCATTGAAAAGATTGACAAGATTGAAAACAGGTAAATTTTTTTCATGACTTATTAGTTTAATAGGTTGTTGAGAAAAAGAAAAATGGGATTGGAACAACCAATTGCTATGCTGTGAGACTCCGCGAAAAGTGGAAAATCATACATAAAGGTATTAATAGAAAGATATAAACGAGAAATCAGCACACTGATTTACTTCATATAAAGTAATGATTATAAGTGGATTCTAATTTAGACAAGGAGAATAAGGAAGAATATTTTTAAACAGATCGTATAATATAATTAGGAATAAAAAGAAGTATCAATCTCGAACTATGTAACTTTATAAATAATATTAAAATTAGAAATTTGGTAGATGCCACCGGATGTGAAATAAAATAAGTTATGAAAAATATACTAATAGTCAGGGATTTGATCTTCTAATTGACTGTGATTTGGATTATATTGCAGGGACTGGCATTAACTGAGGTTTTATATCTTAGCAGAATCATTAAAAACCTCCATCATGAAATCATACAGGAAAGAACTCTGGTTTGATGTTACTCAACGCAGACAACTGATTAATATAACTCCCGAAGTACAAACTTGCCTGGCTGAGAGTGGTGTACAAGAAGGCCTGGCACTAATTAACGCAATGCATATCAGTGCATCTGTATTCATTAATGACGATGAATCGGGATTACATCATGATTTCGAAGTCTGGCTCGAGAAGCTTGCACCTGAGAAGCCACACTCACAATATCAGCACAACGGATATGAAGACAATGCCGATGCACACCTGAAACGCACCATCATGGGCAGGGAGGTGGTAGTGGCTGTAAGCAATGGCCAGCTGGATTTCGGTCCCTGGGAACAGATCTTCTACGGTGAATTCGACGGGATGAGACGCAAAAGGGTGTTGGTGAAAATAATTGGGGACTAATCTTCATCTGCAAATAGCTGGTCCCCGAAGTTCACCAGGTACAAACGTTTGGTCGCACGGGTTACCGCGGTATATAACCATCGGTAATATTCTGTATCTATCATTTCCTCCTTGATGTATCCCTGGTCAACAAACACGGTATCCCACTGCCCGCCCTGGGCCTTATGGCAGGTTATGGCATAGGCGAATTTTACCTGCAGGGCATTGAAGAAGTCATGTTCTCGTACCAGCTCGTATTTTTTCTTCTTGTTTTTGATGTCAGGATAATCCTCCAGGATATTAAAGTATAACTGCCTGTTCTCCTCGTAGCCGAGTGAGGGAGATTCCAGTTTAATGGTATCCAGCATGATCTTGACATCCAGCTCAATATCCTTATAATCTGGGAAGCGCAGGGTCACATCGGCAAAACGAAAATCATATCTCTCCTGGTACTCCTGAATATCAACAATTTCAGCAATATCCCCATTGGCGATGAAGTCCAGTTCAGGTTCCTCCTGTGCCCAGAAGTAATTGTTACGGACCACCATCAGCATATCACCTTCAGTGATCTCCTCCTCTTTCCAGAGGATTTTGCTGCGGATGCCCTCATTATAGAGATTGGCCCGTTTATTTGAGCGGGTTACGACAATGGTATTGGCCATATTGACCCTGTCAAAGGAATCTGAGATCCCCTCTATCAATTCAGAGCCATAAATACGGAAAATATCAGGAAAACCTGAGGTTTGGAACTGGGGCCATGCAGTATTCTTTTTTTCCACTCCTTTTCGCAACATGTTCGCATTCATCAAAATACCGGAATCAAGTGATTGCCTCACCACATCATCCAGGAATACGGATTTGACCCTAAGGTCGTATTGTTCCATGACGGATGGATCTAACGCGGGACTAATATCCAATCCTACGGGAGGCAGCTGCGCCGTATCCCCGATCAAGAGCAGCTTGCACCCCGCCTTGCTGTATACGAATTCCACCAGGTCATCCAACAGTCTGCCGGATCCGAACATGCTTTTGTTGCTTTCCTGGTTTGCGATCATGGATGCCTCGTCAACGATAAACAGGGTGTTCGCCGTCAGGTTCCTGTCCAACACGAAGAATCCCAGTCCATCCTTTGCAGATTTCTGCCGGTAGATCTTCTTATGAACGGTATAAGCCGGTTTCCCGGTATAGGCCGCAAGCACCTTGGCTGCACGTCCTGTCGGGGCAAGCAGTACATATTGTTGCTTGAATTTATCAAGGGTCCTTACAAGAGAACGGACCAGGGTGGTCTTCCCCGTACCTGCAAAACCATTCAGGAGCAAAATATCCATTTCATTCCCCGGAGCTATGAATCCTGCCATTATCTCAATGAATTTAACCTGTGCAGGTGTTGGTTCGTGCCCCAGATTTTCCCCAAGGAGTCCGGCTATGTGGTTTTCTAGCATGTGTTGAATTAATCCATAATTAAATTTTAAATTTAATTTTTTATATTAAATTTGAAGCCGAATTAAACCTAAACTGCGACAATAATATGAAAACAGCAATCCAGGTTGTACTAGCAGTAGCTATTATTGTATTGGGCTATTTGCTGTGGGAAAGCATCCAGAAACCCATACGTTTCAATAAGGAAAAAGACAGGATAGAGATGGCAACCATTCAGCGATTGAAAGACATCCGAACCGCCCAGCTGGCCTTCAGGTCTGAACATAGACGGTTTACGGGGGACTTTGACAGCCTTATAATCTTCGTGAAAACAGACTCATTTACCGTTGTCCAGGCCATTGGATCTGTACCGGATTCCATGATTGAAGAGATGGGAAGGAAGAAAGCTGAACTAGAGGCACTCAAGGAGGGTTTGATCTCCCGTGACACCATCCGCCTGAGTGTAAAAGACTCTCTGTTTACAGCAAACTACCCCATTGATTCATTGAAATTTGCTCCTTATACCCAGGGTTATAAATTTGAACTGGGAGCAGGAGTGCTTGCAACCGGGTCCAAGGTTACTATCAGGGTTTTTGAAGCCAAAGTGCCATACGACATCCTGCTGGCAGGACTCGACAGGCAGCTGATCATCAATTACAAGGAAATGAGAGAGAAAATCACAGGTTACCCCGGACTAAAGGTTGGATCGTTGGAGGAGGCAACCAACAATGCGGGGAACTGGGAGTAATTCTATTGTATGTTGCAATTTGAGCTCCTTGACGAAACTTTTGATATAAACAAGACCAGCTCTCTACACTTATCCATCCAGGCTTCCCTGGATGGATTTTTATTTTCAATTCTGGAACCTTTCAGCCTGAAATACCTTGTTCTGAAGCGCTACCAATTTGAACATGTTTCTACTTCGGACATGCTCTTTGAACAAATCCAGGCACTTCTTCAACAGGATCCCCTCCTTCAACAAACTTATCATGGTGTATCATGTATACAGGTCGATAACCGATCCACCCTCCTGCCAGCCGCCTTGTTTGATAAAAGCCAGCTGAAATCGTACTTTGAATTCAACCATACGCTGGATGACCTGGATGAACTGAGGTATAATTTCCTGAAGCAGATAGATGCCTACCTGGTCTTCCCCATGCATCATGAACTTGCCAATCTGTATTTAAAGTCCTGGGTGAATGCAGTATTTTATCACCAGGCCACACCATTTCTCAGCGAGGTTGTTCATACCGGGTCTTTAGGTGAAAAAGCGGTCCATATCCATTTCAGTTCAGGCCATTTCGATATAGCTGTAACAAACGAGCAGGAACTCTTATTTCACAATAATTTCATGTTCCGGAGCGACGAGGATCTGTGGTATTTTATCCTCTTTGTTTTCGATAAACTGGGACTGGACCAGGGATCCACACCGCTGCTGTTATCGGGTGATCTTGATATATTCTCAGACAGGCCCTCCATGCTGAAGCGCTACTTCCGGAATATTAAATTCAGAAGTGCCCCCGCTGAATTTCAGTACCCCCATGTATTCGAGAATGTACAGATGCACAGTTGCCTGAGTCTTTTTAAGGTTTATCATTGCGGATAATCAGCGGCACATACAAAGGAAGGTACATCCCCGTACCCGGTTCCTTTAAAGCCAGGCCAACCACAGATTTTGCCAGGGAGGGATTGTTCAATGTGCTTGCCAATACCTACGATTTTACTGGTCTCATGGTCCTTGACCTTTTTGCGGGTACCGGAAGCATCGGACTGGAGTTTGCGTCACGGGGGGCCGAACGTGTGGACATGGTTGAGATCAATGCCAGGACCACTTCATTTCTCCAGCATACAATCAGGCAACTCGGAATAGAAAATATCCGGGTCATTAGATCGGACGTGTCCAAATACCTCAGGCGATGCAGGAGCAGTTACGATCTGGTTTTTGCGGACCCGCCATATGATCTCGATATCATTCCCTCACTTCCTGAACTTGTGCTGAATGCGGAAATACTTGTAGAAAATGGCTGGTTCATACTGGAACATGGCAAAAAAAACTCCTTCGTCCAACATCAGCAGTTCCAGGAGTTGCGTAAATACGGGAGTGTCCATTTTTCCATATTCGAACGAAGTGGCCCCTGATTCATTTACCATTCATATCCTGTATTAATATCACATATATTCTTTATATTGTAATGTTTAACCATAAAACAAATCATTATGGGATCTAATCAAAAAATAGACAGGAGAAAATTTCTGGGAGCCAGTATGGCAGGGACCATGGGTATGGCCATGGCCGGTAAAGCCGCCGCTGCTCCCGGTGTTGCCAATGCATCCTTGCCAAATGCCCCGGACAAGGACCAGCCTTTTAATCCGAGAACCTTTGCAGCCATGCCCACCAATGCCTTCGGTAAGACCGGCTACAAGGTGGGGATACTGAGCCTTGGGGGACAGGCGTCCATCGAGACAAAAGGCCGGGAGGAACTTTCAGAGAAGATCATTAACAGGGCCATTGACCTGGGTATAAATTACATTGACACCGCAGCATCCTATGGCAGGGGACTCAGCCAGCTTAACATTGGCAAGGTTATGAAGACCAGGAGAAAAGAGGTTTTTCTTGCTACCAAAACACATGTACGTTCCTATGATGGTTCCATGCGTTTGTTGGAAGAAAGCCTGACAAACCTCCAGACAGATCACCTGAATATCTGGCAATTGCACAATGTACAGCGCCAGGACCAGGTGGACCAGATATTTTCAGATGAGGGGGCCATTAAGGCATTTGAGAAAGCCAGGTCTGAAGGCATGGTAAAATTCCTTGGCATCACGGGACATTACGAACCCATGATCCTGAAACAATGCAT